>JBBDNB010000033.1 GCA_040877935.1 Chitinophagales bacterium | reverse complement strand
GTGAAATTCAACAGAAATACATAGCCTGAAATTGTATTTTGTAGACAGCTTTAGGACTGTATCGTTCAATATGGGATTAATGAATAAAGTTCAATTAAAAAAAACCGACCCAGATTACGAGTCGGTTTTTAATCAAAAAAATCATGAAAACGAAAATGCTATTGACACAAATAAGCTTTCAAGGCACCACTTCTGGAAGTGGAGCGCAGCTTGTTGATCGCCTTGTCTTTAATTTGACGTACGCGCTCTCTGGTCAGGTCAAAATGCTCTCCTATATCTTCTAAAGTCATTGGGTGCTGTATGCCTATTCCAAAGAACAGTTTAATTACACCTCTTTCTCTCTCAGTAAGCGTAGATAAAGCTCTTTCACATTCTACACGCAGAGAATCACTATAGGTCATATTCTCGTCCGCAACGTCTGCTTGTGTGTTTTCCAGCACATCTAATAGTGAACCGGTTTCCCCATCTGAGAATGGTGCGTCAATAGATGATGGACGGGAAGCAACACGCATGGTTGTTTCGATTTCTTCGGCACCCATTTCTAAAATACTTGACAATTCACTTGCAGAAGGTTCACGTTCATACTTTTGTTCAAGCTCAGAAAATGCTTTATTGATCTTAGAAAGTGAACCCACTTTGTTCAATGGCAATCGAACCAGTCTTGATTGTTCGGCCAAAGCCTGTATAATAGACTGGCGAATCCACCAAACGGCATAGGAAATAAATTTAAAGCCTTTTGTTTCATCAAATCTTTGAGCTGCTTTAACCAAACCCAGATTCCCTTCGTTGATTAAGTCGTTGAGGGAAAGATTGTTGTTTTGATATTGCTTGGCTACAGATACAACGAAGCGCAGATTAGCTCTCGTTAGTTTTTCAAGGGCTGCTTGCTCTCCTTGCTTGATTCTTTGTGCTAAATCTACTTCTTCTTCTGCGGTAAGCAAATCTTCTTTGCCAATTTCCTGTAGGTATTTTTCAATGGATTGGCTTTCTCTGTTGGTAATGGATTTGGTGATTTTCAGTTGTCTCATTCACACAAGGTTTTGGTTAATTAAATTAAAACTTATTCTTTCAACAATATCGAAGCTTATCAGTTCCGAAATGTTCTGCAATTTATTTTATTTTGTGGGTTAAGTCAATTCTTTTTGTTCTAAAAGTGCCTGAAATAAAATTTCTACAGGATGTAGAGCTGTTTTTCTAATGCCGTCTTTTATTTGGTGTCGGCAGCTTGTGCCGCCTGCTGCTATTATGCAATCATCACCTAAACGCTCAATTTCCGAAAAAAGTACCAGACCTGCTATTTTTATTGATATATCAAAATGTTCGGACTCATATCCGAAGGAGCCGGCCATGCCACAACACCCTGTAGGCAACACTTCTAAACTATAATTTTCGGGCAGTCCCAATATTTTTTTTGTGCCTTCAATCCCGTTTAATGCTTTTTGATGGCAATGTCCGTGCAGCACTATTTTTCTATGGTTTTTAGTAAAAAGTTTTTCCGAAAAATTTCCTTGCTCAAATTCTGCAGCAATAAAATCGTCTATGAGAGAAACATTTTCTGCAAGAGCTTTTGCTTTTTCTTGATTTTTACCCCGCAATAATTCAGGATATTCATCTTTGAAAGTCAGTATTGCTGAAGGCTCTATCCCGAGTAGAGGGGTTTCAGAATTCACAATTGGCGAAAACATTTGCACATTTTTTTCTGCGCAATAAATGGCTTTATCTAAATATCCTTTGGAAATAAATGCTCTGCCACTTGCTTCGTGTTCTGGTATTAAAACTTTGTAACCAAGGGCATTGAGCAGTTTTATACTTGTAATGCCTACGTGCGCATCATTGTAATTGGTAAATTCATCTGCAAATAGATATACGCTCTTTTTAAATGTCCCTGTCCCGGGAATTTGCCGGTAATTTTTGTAGAAATTTCTTAGTGTGATTTTTGAAATTTCAGGCATTGTTCGTTTTGGGTGAACATTCATCAGTTTTTTCATGGCATCGCTGAGCAGGGGTGCTTTTAATGCAAAATTGCTTAATGCGGGGAAAATACTGCCTATTTTATTGAGCATTGAAATATGCGCCATAGCCCAGTCGCCAAAATTTCCGGAGTGGTGTTTTCTGTATTGATATTGAAATTCAGATTTTAGTTTGGACATATCCACATTGGAGGGGCATTCGGAAGCACAACCTTTGCAGGACATGCACAAATCGAGAATTTTCTTTGCCTCGGGCTGGTCAAAAGCTTTTTCAAAATTTGTTGAGCGACCTATTAATTCGCGCAGTAAATTTGCCCTGGCGCGTGTGGTGTCTTTTTCATTTCGGGTAGCCATATAGCTGGGGCACATGGTTCCTCCTGCAATTGCAAGTTTGCGACAATCACCCGATCCATTGCATTTTTCTGCTGCCCGCACAAAACCTCCTGCATCTGAGAAAGTGAATTTAGTATTGAATTTTGGGGTTTGCTGTCCTGCCTCATAGCGCAAGTCTTCATCCATCGGTAGTGCGTCTGTTATTTTCCCGGGATTAAAAATGTTTTTAGGATCCCAGAGTTTTTTGATGTCCCGGAGCAATTGATAATTCTCTGCACCTATCATTTTAGGAATAAATTCAGCTCTAACCCTGCCATCACCATGTTCTCCGCTAAGTGCGCCTTTGTATTTTTTCACCAACCTGGCAGTATCTTCAGCTATTCTTCTGAAATCTTTGCGATGTTCCGGGTCTTTTAGGTTTAGTATTGGACGAAGATGTAACTCTCCAGCACCGGCATGAGCATAATACACCGCTTTTTGATTGTATTTTTGCATCATGGCGGTAAACTCGCTGATGTATTGTGGCAATTCGCGATAATCTACTGCCGTGTCTTCAATAACAGCAACAGGTTTGGCATCGCCTTTCATATTGGACAAAAGTCCCAGCCCTGCCTTTCGCAGTTCCCAAACTCTTTTTGCTTCAGCACCTTCTATCACTGGATAGGCATATCCGCGACCTGCTGATTTAAGACTATCACTTAGCGTGTTGATTTTATTATGAAGTTCAGTTTTGGAATCAGCACCCATTTCCACAATTAAAACAGCTTCAGGATCCCCCTGGATAAAGAAACGGTTTTTGCGGTGTTCAATATTTTCCTTTGTGCAATCCATGATGAACTTGTCCATCAGTTCAAGTGCCCTTGGTTGGTGGGGCATAATTTCCACAACAGCTTCTAATGACTCCTGAAGTGAATCAAAATGTACACAAAGTAATGCGGCATGGCTGGGAGGAAGTGGTACAAGTTTGAGCTTAATTTCTGTAATCAGCATGAGCGTACCTTCTGAGCCACAAAGTAAACTGCAGACATTAAAAGCTTCGCCATTTGTGTTAAATGGTTGATGCTGAAGTAACATGTCCAGTGCATAGCCCGTGTTTCTGCGATGGATACTTGATTTTGGGTAGTTTTCTGCAATCCTTTTTTGATTGTCTTTATCAGATAAAATCTCATTTAATTGCCTATAAATTTCCCCTTCCAGATTGTCCTGCTGAATTTTTTCTTCTAAATTTTCTGCATCGCATGGATTGAAAGTGACTTTGCTGCCATCGCTGAGGTACCCGGTGATTTCAAGCACATGTTCGCGGGTAGTGCCATAAACAATGGAATAAGACCCGGATGAATTGTTGCCTGTCATCCCGCCAATCATAGCTCTGTTGGCTGTGGAGGTATTAGGGCCGAAAAATAATCCGTGCGGTTGAAGGTGCAAGTTTAATTCATCCCGGATAACTCCCGGCTGAACTGTTATCCAGTTTTCTTCTTTATTCAACTCAATAATCTTGTTGAAATATTGAGAAGTATCTACAACTATTCCATCTCCCACACATTGCCCGCCAAGTGATGTGCCGGCAGTTCTTGGGATTAGCCCGATGTTTTCTTCCGAGGCAAACTGAATTAATTTTTTGATATCCGAATCGCTGCGCGGAATTGCTACGGCAAGGGGGATTTTCCTGTAAACCGAGGCATCTGTAGCATAAATGCTTCTGGAAGAATGATCGCTTAATAGTTCTCCTTCAAATCCGGCTTTAAGTTGCTCTAAATTCGGCATTATATGCTTTAGCTATTTGAAAGATTAATTGATCATTTGTCTGGCAATGCATATGGTTTCATAGATGTAAGCATCTTTTTCCAGGTCTTCTGTAAAGATATTGAGTCTTGTTATTTCAGAGCTGTCATTAGCTATTTCTAAAGAATCTGTATTGGCAAGCACACTTGCATTTAGTCCGGGAATAGGTGTTTTGTTGATGTCCTTAAATTTTTCGGATTTTTCTTTGCGTTCTTGCTGGTGTTCCTGATAGCCTTTAAGATCAATAGGATAGAGGGTTTCTTCATTTTGCGCTTTTAATCTTTGGGCATTTTCCTCTATCAAGTTAAAAGTTGTATTGTGCTTAGTTCTTTTGCTGCTTGATTTTTGCAAGTCTTTAATATCGAAATTGCTTTGCGGTGATTTGTTGAAATCAAGTGCTTCTATTTCGTCCCATCCCAAAGCGTAATCAAATTCTTTTTCCCCGATATCAATATAGCTGTATACATGTGGTAAAATAATGTCGGGCTGAACGCCTCTCAGTTGAGTCGATCGTCCGTCAATTCTATAAAACTTCTGAGTGGTTAATTTTATAGAACCCAGTGGTTTGATCTCACTAAGGTCTCCGGAGAGAAAACGGTCTAAATTCACAAATTGCTGAACAGTACCTTTTCCGTGGGTTTCTTTTGCTCCAATAATCACTCCTCTGTTGTAATCCTGAATGGCTGCGGCCAGGATTTCTGAAGCTGATGCGCTCAATGGATTAACCATAACAAGTAATGGACCATTGTATTGAATTTCAGGATCATTATCCTCGAAAATGTATGGAGCGCCTGCCCTGGCTTTCACTTGAACTATAGGGCCTGTTTCGATAAACAACCCAACCATTTTTACAACATCCTGCAATGAGCCGCCACCATTATTTCTCAGATCGAGAATAAGACCATCTATATTTTCTTTTTTCAATTTTTCAATCTCGTTGGCAACATCATCTGAAGAGGTTCTGCCACCGGTTTTTGTAAAGTCGGTATAAAATTTTGGCAGTTTGATATAACCGAGCTTTTCATCAACCCCCTCTTCCTGTAAAATTGCAGATCGGGCATAAGTTTCTTTGAGGACCACTATATCCCGAATAATTGAAATGATTTTTATCTCTCCATCCAGTTTTTGTACAGTAAGTCTGACTTCGGTTCCCTTTTTTCCTCGAATAAGTTGAACAGCTTTGTCCAGTCTCATATCTACAACATCCACGGGCTCGTCATCTGCCTGGGCTACCTTTAGAATAATATCTCCGACTTCTAATTCCCCCTGTCGCCAGGATGCACTGCCCGGAACAATTCTCGATACTTTAATGAAGCCGTCTTTTTGGTTGAGCTGTGCGCCTATACCTTCTAAGCGTCCTGAAATTGCAATGTCAAAATTTTCTTTATCCTTTGGAGGGAAATAGTTGGTATGTGGATCGTATATACTTATTAAAGAGTTGATGTAAACAGATACCCTGTCTTGTCTTTCTAATTTTTCCAATTGCTCAAAGAAGTTCTCCTGGCTTTTGCGCACATATTCGCGCGCATCTGCTTCCATTTCTTTGAAACTCTTATTTTTTATAGAGTCTACCTCGGATTTTTCCTGTTGCTCCAGATCTGTATGAAGTTTTCGCAGTGTTTGATATTTTAGTGACTTGCGCCATCTTTCTTTGAGTTCTTTTATATTATTGGCAAAGTCTTTTTTGTCGGCATCAAGCTCAATGAACTCTTGGCGTTCGAAGTCAAATGGTTTTTTGAGTATATCAGGGTAGAATGTCTTGACTTGTTGTATGCGCTTGTCCATTATATCAATACTCAATTCAAACAATTCGTAGGATTTGTCTTTCACAAGATCATCTACTTTATTGCGGTAAACATTTAGTTTTTCAATGTCTTCATTTAGAAAAAAACGTTTGTTGTAATCTGTACGCTTAATATACATGTCAAATGCATGATTGGAGTATTCATCATTGAGCGTAACACTTTTGTAGTGATTGGCAGAAAGCCCCTGGAAAATCAGATCCATGAGGACATGTTCTTTGTCAGGAATTGCTACATTTTCAGTCTTGCTGATTTGTGTAGGTAGAATAAATAATAAGCACAATAGAACGATTCCTTTAAATTGCTTCATGGATGTATAATGTTTCCTTTATTAGAATAATGATTGAAAAATAAACGCCAGGGTATTAATGGTATTTTTATGACGCCATACAAGTTGTGTAAATACAAGTGTAAAAGCAAAATTAATAAATTGTTGTTGATTCCCTGCCGAGATTTGTCAAAGCAATCAATTTAATAAAAAGAGATAAGGAAACTTCTGTTCTAAGTTATTTAAAAGAAGTTAATGTTTATATCTTGAAGCGCTGAAGCGTGTGTAGGTTGAATTTTTTTCGCATTTTCGTTTCGATTTTTTTTAAAAACTTAAATTAAAAACTTGTAATGAAATTTTCAGCACTAATCATTTTATTGTTTTCTTTCTATTCCGTTGCATTGGGGCAAAGCAAAGACAGAATTACTGATTTTCGAGAAATATACTGGGGGACACCTCTTGACTCTACCTACAGAAGTGGTTTTCAGGTAAATTTTGAAATAGATAAAACCTCTCCTGAGAAAAAGGCTTATAAGATCCCTGGAGATAATATGAAGATTGGGAGCGTTGATTTAAATCGTATAAACTACATTTTTAATGGAGAAAAGAAATTGTACAAAATCCTTTTGGAAGGCCCTCGTGAGCAGGCGCAATACATGACTTTTATCATTGAACACAAATTTGGGGATTATGATAAAGAGATTATTGACAACACTGAGGTGAGGACATGGAAAGTTCAGGATGTTATCATCACGATGTATTTACATGAATTTCGTGATTTCCAGGTTTATTTTGAGAGTGACTGGGAGGCAGCAGAAGCTTATGAAGAAAACACCAGTGTAGAAGATTTTTAAATCTCAGATTTTATAGAATGTTTAAAAACCGGGTTGATTTGATTGACTCGGTTTTTTATTTGGTGATAATATACCAAATTGATTTTGCTGTTAGCCAATACAACAAGTTAAAATGTATTGAGCCGATTAATTAATTCATGTTTTATAACTTCAAGCCCAATGGAACAAAAAAATTGGATCACCCGCTTTAAGGAAGATTTTTTTGGCAGCAGTTTCAAACTGGCTTTCAGGGCGCTTTTTGCTACTGCTATTGTCTTATTAGTGACATTTATATTCTGGTTTTTGGTCAGTTTACCTGCTTCCTATTTTTTTATTCAGTGGTTTGAAGACGGAATGTTGATTATCAATGACCAGCCTGATTTTACTGATATGGATACAAGTGGAGGCCCCTGGGCAGTAATTTCTGAATTTTTCACATTCGAATTTGGTGATCTGGGTATTTATTATCTGCTGCTGGCGGTGTCCTGGCTATTTGTGACCTATCTGTTTTTCCTCGGCTATGTTTACCAGGTAGTTTTTAAAATTTTGGATGCCAAAGCCAACAACAAGCCCATGCAGCTGATTGGGTTTATGTTGAAAAGCCTGAATGGCAAATCAATTAAAGTGGCAGTTTTACTGGGTATTATTACTTTGCTTACTTATATCCCTGCTTTGCTTGTGCAAAGTTTTGCGCCCTATTCTTTTAGTTTGTCTTTTCTGGCGAATATTATCTATTACCTGCTGCTGATCAAATTTATTATCAGTCCGGTGGTTTACCTGCTTGAAGATTCCAAATCTATTCTAGAATCTTTGGCGTATAGCTGGAGAAATATTTCCTGGGGTTCTGCCCTCAAAATCCTGATTTTTTCCTTTGGTTTTATAATGCTGTTGGTGGTGCTCTTTATTTTTGCAGTAATAGTGTTCACAGGCACCAGTATTGCAGTGCCCCGCTTTGCGCTCCCAGCATTTCTCTTTTTTATGTTGATGGGCATTTATTTATTTACGCTGGCATTTTCAGCCCAGTTTGGCTTGTATTATAGGTATTTGCCCATAGCTGAAGAAGTAACACCAGCGGAAAATAAAGAGGATGAAATGGAAGGCAACAAAGACGATCAAGATGATGATTTTTATTTTCCGGAGTATGATGACCCAAAGAATTGACCTATTCCGTTCAATTTTTCTTAACAGAAACTTTTTGTTCCATTATTCGTTAACTTTATTGCATGGAGCAAAAAAGAAAACTTTTGTTTTACAGAAGGTATTTCATCAATTTTTTCGAAGCTCAAGATTCAAAAGTTCAAGATAAAATTGACCAAGTACTTTATCTGATAAGAGTTGCGGATAGGATTCCAAGTAAATTTTTCAGACACTTAACAGGAACAGATGGGTTATTTGAGATCAGAATAGAATTTCAAAGTAATATATACAGGGTTTTTTGCTGTTTTGATAAAGGCAATCTTGTCATTCTTTTCAATGGTTTTCAGAAGAAATCCCAAAAAACGCCCTCAAAAGAAATTCAGAAAGCATTAAGAATTAAAGCAGAATATTTTAAATCAAAATAAAATGAAAAGAGAATTAACCAGTTTTGAAGATCATTTGACCAAAAGATATGGAGCTATTGGTACTGTGGAACGCGATAATTTTGAGTTAAAAGCAAAGGCATTTGCAATTGGCGAAATTTTACGGGATGCAAGAAAGGAAGCCAAGCTTACTCAAGAGCAACTTGCTGAAAAAACCGGTACTAAAAAGAGTTTTATTTCAAGGATTGAAAATGGGCACAGCGATATTCAACTTTCTACGCTTTATCGTTTAGTGGAGTTGGGTTTTGGAAAATCCCTAACGCTTAAAATCAGTTGAAATCAAACCCGCTCCCTCACCTCATACTTACTTCGAGCCCTATTGTTTCTTGAAACCAATTCTCCCAAAAACCCTGCAAGAAACAACTGAACACCTATTACAATAACAAGCAGCGCCAGGTAAAAAAGAGGTTGGTCCACGACATCCCTGAAAGGCTGTTGTTGCGCTATGCGATACATTTTTTCTCCAAGAATATAGATGGTCATAAAGAATCCAGCCAGGAAAGAAAGGATGCCGATAGTGCCAAAAAGATGCATGGGACTGTTGCCAAAACGCGTGACAAATATTATGGAAAGCAAATCGAGAAAACCATTGATAAAGCGTTCTAAACCAAATTTTGTGGTGCCGAATTTTCTCGCCTGGTGCGATACTACTTTTTCCCCAATTTTATCAAAACCAGCTTTTTTGGCAATTACCGGAATATAGCGGTGCATTTCCCCGTATATTTCTATGCTTTTTACCACTTCGGCATTGTAGGCTTTGAGTCCGCAGTTGAAGTCGTGGAGTTTAATGCCTGAAACTATACTGGTCACTTTATTGAAAAACTTGGAAGGAATGGTTTTGGAAATAGGGTCGTAGCGCTTTTTCTTCCAGCCGGAAACCAGGTCGTAAGCTTTGTCTGTTACCATTTCGTACAGTTCCGGTATTTCTTCCGGGCTGTCTTGTAAATCGGCATCCATTGTAACCACCACCTCGCCATTTACTGCTTTAAATCCTTCATTCAATGCAGCAGATTTTCCGTAATTTCTCCTAAAGCGAATGCCTTTCACCTGTGGGTATTTTGCAGCAAGTTCATTGAGCACCTTCCAGGAATTGTCTTTACTGCCGTCATCTACAAATATTACCTCGTAAGAAAACTTATTTTTCAAAGTATCTTCTATCCATTGCATCAGCACGGGCAATGATTCTTCTTCATTGAAAAGTGGAATGACTATTGAAATTTGTATGCTCATGCTTCTGTTTCTCTTGCTATGGGATTGTTTTTACCGCTGTAATGAAAGAATCCTGCTATCACCAGTGTATAAAGAAACCCGACAATGCAGGATTGGGCGTAGTTCAATGCTGAGTTTTTAAGACTCGGAGTGAAATCCTGCTGTTCGACTTCCTCCAAGGCACTTTCTATGGTATTTTCATCAGCCCCTGATTTTTCCAGCACCCACACGGTGCGCTCTATGGCTTTTTCTTTGGAAAGCTCGGTTAGTTCAGGGTCAAATACAGTAAAAAGAAGACCGTTAAAAGCAATCCAAACCAACAGGGAGACAATGGAAACGGGAAAAATACTTTTAATGCCGTCTTTAAATTCCAGTACACCATCATTGGCTTTTTGCAAGGTATAGCCGGTATAAACTTTAAGTGCGACAATAATTCCGTAGCCCAGCCAAACCCAAAAGCCAAGCACCAGTTCTATATTGATCACATACAGAATTAAAGTAAGGATAATACAGCCAATTCCGGCTATCAGACCATTTTTCAACCCCACTTCTTTAAATGAAATATTTTCGTCCATTTAATTTTCTTTTTGCAATGCTGCCTTAGCTAAGGCGGCTTTTCCACGGCTTACAATACCTAAAACACGCAGTGGCAATTCTTTTCCAATAAAAGGTGTATTTATGGATTTTGAAACGATCCATTCCTCGCTGATCAATTGTTTTTCATCGGTATTGAAAATTGTGATGTCAGCATTGTTGCCTTCTTCAATATTTTTCAGTTGAAGATTGAGCAGCCTTGCAGGGTTTTCGGTAAATAATTTCAAAATATCGTTGAGCTCCATTTCATCTTTCAATGCTTCCAGGGCAATGCCAAAACTGCTTTGCAAGCCGAGCATTCCAAATTCGGCATAGTCAAATTCTTTTTGTTTGGATTCCTGATCCTGCGGAATATGGAAACTTGAAATATTATCTATTACGCCTTCTTTCACTCCTTTGATCAGTGCTTTTTGATCTTGTTCTGTTCTCAGGGGCGGCATGATTTTCCAGTTGCTTTCATAACCAGCCAATTCTTCGTCTATGTAGCGCAAATTACAGGCATTGACCGAGCAAGTGACCTTTACTCCGCGTTTTTTGGCCGCTTTAATCAGTCCAACGGAGCCGGCAGCAGAAACATAAGCAAAGTGCAATCTGGAATCGGCATATTCGGCCAGTTGAATGTCCCTTTTTACAATAATCTCCTCGGCAATGGCAGGAATGCCCTTTAAGCCCATTAATGTACTGGTGGTTCCTTCATTCATCACCCCGCCATTGGCCAGCGAGCGATCCAGCGGATGTGTAATTACAAGCCCGTTGAAGGCTTTGACATAGAGCAATGCGCGCAAAGTTGTTCCGGCATCTAAAGCAGAATTCACTCCATCGCTAAAGGCCACTGCACCCGAATGATGCATATCGTATATTTCGCTGATGTCTTTTCCTGCGCAATCTCTTGTGATGGCACCATAAGGCAATATTTGTACAGCGTGTGCGGCACTTTTATTTAGAAGGTATTCCACTTCCGATTTGGAATGAATGGCCGGAATGGTATTGGGCATTACTGCCACTTTTGTGAAACCGCCTATTGCCGCTGCTTCAAGACCTGAGTGAATGTCTTCTTTGTGTTCCAGTCCGGGGTCGCAAAAATGCGCGAAGAGGTCTGTCCAACCCTTTGAAATTGATGCGTTGGAGATTTTTGTGGTATTGGCGGGCAGATCAGCGGCTTTTACTTTGCCGATTTTTTCAAATTTTCCATTCTTGATCCACACATCCGCTTTTTTCAAATGGTGTTTGGATTTTGAATCGAATATGGTGCAGTTTTCCAGAAGAATATTCATTCGAGAATTTTAAGTAGCTATATGAACAGGAAGCTTTAACTTATCATGAGCAAATTTCCAAAAATTAATTGTCAATTTACTTTATTGCTTGAGGTATTTACTTTTACCTCAACAACCTTTCCGTTTTTTGAAATGATTAATGGCGTATTTTTTTGCTTTTTAAACTTCAAAAGTTTCATGTAAGAGTTTTCCAACCCTTTACGAACCAATTTTTCTAACTCGTTAAGTTTACTGTTCATAATATTTGCTTTTTAAGTTGTTACATATCAGCATTGACAAAATCGTAACAATCAAAATATTCTGGAAGTATTGTATTTGAAGCAGTTGTTTTTCCTGCTCCATTTGGTCCAGCTATGATGTAGAGGTTTCTCATCTGATCAGAAATTATTCTAGCGCATTAACTAGGCCAAAAGCGCAGTAATAAAGCTTCTATCATTAAAAAAGCCAAAGCAAAAGTAATACAAAGTTTCCACAGTGCAATTCCGCTGTCCAATTGCTGCACAATATTTGTAAGCCCGGCCTTGTAGTTGTCAATAATTTTAAAATTGTAATTTTCTGCTTCGGTTTTTAGATCAGCATTGCTCAAAAAATCCATTTCTGATTCCGACCTGTTGTAGTTTAGTGCAATAATGGCTTCTTTTTTCTGCTCTTGCCTTAGCAGCTCATAAAGTCCTGCGCTGCGAATATCTGTGCCAATATCGAGCAAAAGATCATTGCCCAATGTTTTCTGACCGGGGATAAACTCCATTTCGCCAGATTTTAGACGCATCACTTCTTCGCTACTTGCTGATACACCCTGTACCAATATCGGTGATTTCGTGTCAATCTTGTGCGCAATATTCTGTGCATAGCCTCCGGAAATGGCTACTTTATATAAAAAAGGCACAAAAAGGGCATGCACCGGAAAATCAGAATATTTCTCGCCCAGGGGAGAAGCTACAAAATAAAGGGCTCCGCTCTGGTAGGGGAATTTACTGACATAGCTTTTTCCGTCTCTGAAACTGAGCAGAATTTCCTCTCTGCTTTTTGTGCTCCCCGTAATTGAAAAGCGACTTTTAACTTTGGGCAATGCAAGGTTTTCAGGAACCGATTCAAAAATATCTTCCCAAACAGAGGCTTTTTCATTCAGCCTGCTCAACTCTATTTTATTGTCTTTCTCGTATTCATCGATGGCACTGGCATTGAATAGTTTTAAAAACTCATTGACCGAGGCAATGTCGGCTTCAGCTGCCGGAAATAAAATCACATTGCCTCCTTTTTCCACATAGGCTTGCAGGGCATAGGCCAGGCCGGATGAGATATTGCTCAAGTTGTCGAGTACAATGAGCGAAAAATCTGAAAAGCCTTCGTAATTCAGTGCCCCTTGCGATTTTGATTCCCAAATAAAGCGCTCCGAATCGTCAAACAATGCGCTTAAATAATCGCTGCTTTCTTTTTCGTGAATTCCCAGTACTTTCAGGCTTTCGGATACTTTTATTGCCAGAAAGTAGGCATCGTCAAAAGTGATGGGATAATCTTCTATTTGCAGTTCCAGTCCAAGCCAGCCACTTTTTTTAGGCCTAAAGATCAAGGTGTCGGTAATGCTTTCACCGGCTTTGACTTCAAAATCTGAAAGTGCCAGGTTTTGCGATCCGGAGATCAATTGCACGGAAGAAGCGGAAATATCCTGTTCTCCATCGTTCACAATATTGACCATCAATTCCAGGGATTGGTTTTCAAACACCACCGGACTGTTGATCCAGGCCGAATCGATATAGAGATTTTGCTCGCGTACTGCCTGAATGGGAATGAAATAGGCATTGGCAAAGGTATCTTCCGGCAGTTCAAAAGCATTGCGCTGAAAATCTGAAAGGAAGAAAAAGCGGTTATTTTTGCTGTAATCTGCTGATTGTTGGCTGAATGCTATGATCTCATTGAGTTTGGCCTGCTGCGGGCTGATCTCTATTTCATCAATTGCGGCAAGGGCCTGGTCGGGGGATAAAAAGCGGTACTGACCTGCGCTGCGTTCGTTTGTAAGCACTTGGATCCGTGCCTGATCGGGGAAAGCCTGTACAATTTCACGGGCTTTTTTGCGTGCCAGTTCCAGCAGCGAGACATCCTCTGAAACTGCTGCCATGCTGAATGAATTGTCGATATAAATACTGGCTGAATGTTGATCTGAAAGTGGAGTTTCCTCACTTGTAGGAATAAAAGGCTGGGCAAAAGCAAAGATCAGAAAAGCAAGCGCCAGCAGTCTTGAAAGCAATACAAGGTAGTGTTTCAGATTGGACTTTGCGGCAGTCTGCTCCTGTACCTCCCTCAAAAAACGCACATTGGTGAAATAGACCTTTTTGTATCTTCTAAAATTAAAAAGGTGAATGATAATTGGAATGGCCAGTAAAAGCAAAGCCCATAAAAAGCCGGGGAAGATAAAACTCATAAGCGCAAAAATAACAAAAAAGCAGTCTGATTTATTGCGGAATCTAAAGCGTGATTTTTATATCTTTGCGCCACTTAAGGATTCGGGGCGTAGCTTAGTCCGGTTAAAGTGCTGGTCTGGGGGACCAGAGATCGGTGGTTCGAATCCACTCGCCCCGACAATAGAAAAAGCCTTGCAGAAATGCAGGGCTTTTTTTTCGAAAGTGCAAATCAAAACTTTTTTTCATTGACTTTTATTTGCTCTTACCTGCTCTTTAATTTTAGACCAGGGTGTTCTTTTTGGGTTGTTTTTTAAAGTGTGAAGTCGCTGATCTAAAAGTTTTTGATGTTTTTCATTCAGTACAATCTCATCTTCCCCAATACTGTCCCAAATTTCTTCAACGAGCAACATTTTTTCAGCAGCACTCAATTCTTTGTAATCTATAGGGTTGTTCATATTTCTTATTTTAAACTAATCTACAAAAAGTTTTCAATGCTATTCTTTGAAACAGTTGAGAAGTGCGAAAGAGTTCGTTCTTTAATTTATTCTAACATTTTTCTATTGGCCTCCCCCTTTTTGTGGATCATGCAATAACCCACTCGCCCCGACAATAGAAAAAGCCTTGCAGCAATGCGGGGCTTTTTTTTCGAAAGTGCAAAATAATAAAAGCCCGAGAAACTTTTGATGATAACTAAGCTATATTCTTTGGGGTATTTCTACTCGATCTGCAGCTGCCATTTTCATAGGTTAATACTTAGGTCGCTGAATTTTTATTCAAATATTCTTGAGTATCATTTCTCATCTCTTCCAATCTCTTCCAATATTCAATTAAAGCAGGATTATCTTTTTCAATCGTTAGTGCGTTGATATTTCCTTTGTATTTATACTTTGTAATTATTCCTTCGGAAATCAAACCATTTAAGATAGTTTGTCTTTGTTCTCTATTGGTTTCCTTAGCATATGACCTCTCAATAATAAAGCGATAAGTCAAATACGGATGAATGGTTTGAAGTTTAATTATTGATTGAATTAGTTCAGTCTTTTTATTTAACTCTAATACTTCTTCAATAAGTATTTTGATTATCGCACCGAATGCTAAACCGAATAATCCTATAACAACAGAACCGAAAATCATGCCACCAAGTGTGCTTGCGGCACTTGAAACATTTTCAGAAGCTTTATTTAGAGCGTCTGAGTGTCTTTCAGATGCCCGCTCAATGCTAGCTGATGATCGTAATTGTGCAGCCGAATATTTTTGAGCTGATCTTTCTATTCTATCAGCAGCACCACTCTGTGCATCAGCATATTTTTTTAGAGCATCTGTTGCGTTTCGCTCAGTATATCTGAGACGTTCAATTTCGTGTGTCAATTCTTCAATTAATTCTTTTCTTGTTGGCATTTGAGATAATTTTATACGTTTTTATTTGCTGTTTAGGTATTGGTAGCCGTTATTTACATGATTTACAAAATAATAAATATTTGTTGTGTATACATCATTAATGTGAAACTACCTTTTTATCTCAAATCATCAAAAGTAATTTTCATATTTTCAAAATATTTCAATAATTGCGCAACAAAATTCCAACTCAAATCCTTGTTCGCTAAGTCCCAGTGTACTCTTAGAAGGGAAAAGTGGAACGAAGGTGGTGCTTTACCGTAACAATCCTTCTAAAATCGCATAGGCTCCATTAATAATAAGATAGCTGTTTGCTTTATTGATGGAGACTTAAAACAAATAAAAGTTGAGAAAGACTGGCTGTTGGTTAGTTCCTGCAAATAAAAACTACAAACCAATTAAAGTAACAGAAGATAATGAGTTTTTAGTGTGGGGAATTGTTACTCACATCATTAAAGCAGTATAATTCACCTGTAATAATCTTATTTATAAGAAAAAGCTTGATTATATAGACTAACTATTTGACTGGATGTCTTTTAAAATATCTTTTAAATCAATTAATTGCTCTGTATAGCTGTTTTTAATTGAAGTCATATTTATAATAACATATTTAATTTGCATCTTAATTGCTTTTATGTCATTTATACAACTAGAACAAATTTCAGAAAGAGGTTTAATTCTCTCATCTAATCTAGACTCACTTAAAATTTTAAGAAAAGGAATGAAAAAATTAACATCTAGTTCCAATAATTTATAATCTTCAGGTTTTTCAACTGATAATATGTGAATTCTCATTAAATCATATAACCTACTATAGTTGGGATCATTTATGGGGTCATTTTTAATTTCTTTTTCAATTAATATCCCATAATCATTAAATCTGTGTAGGAGTATTTGTTGGTTTTTATCGTAGGAATTTACGTGAATAGATGTATTGTCTATAAATTGATTGTATCTTTTCTGAATTTCTTCAAACAAATGAATCAAAATATTTATCAAACCATGTGTTCTGTTGGAAATGTTAACAGCAGTTTCATAACCCCTCCTTTTATTTGATTCTAGAAAATATAAATAATCACTTTTGTCTAAAGAGCTAAAAATTTGGCAATTGAGGCCTGATACTATAAGCAAACTAGGCGATTGAATTTTTTTATCACTTCGAGAATTGATGAAGCTTTCTATTTTTATTAGCTGTGATTTTATGGGTTCTTCTAAACTTTTAAGTTCTGCCACCCATCTTTTCCCAGCTTTATTAATTCTTTTCTTTTCACTGTTTAAATCAATTAAATACTTTATTATTATTCCTAATATTAATGTTAATATTGGCAAAAAATATTTTAAATAATCGGTTTCTTTTTCCTTGAATAGTATTATTTGAAATTTCTGATTACTACTTAGGGTATCAGTTTTAAATTCAGTATTCTGTTTTTTTATGATTAGTTTTTGACTAGTATCGTTTATTAATTCTATGACACTATCACCTTTTAATAATTGGTTGTTATTATTTTGAGAAAACAAGTTACTTTCCGACAAAGTAAACAAACCTATTACAGATGCTAACAAAACCCTAATAAAAATAAAACCGAATGTCATTTTATTAAATTGCAATTATGTTAATTTGAAAACATTAAGTCAATTGTACCAAAATATACTTTTTTATTTTCTTTACCCTCAAATATGTTTACCCTAGTCGATTGCAATAATTTTTATACTTCCTGTGAAAGGTTTTTTCAGTCAGTAGCTGATAAAGCTTCAAATATCTACTTATTATTCCAAAAGACTTTGGATAATCCCATCCATTTCCTCACTTCCCGGCTTGGGTGCTTTGTTATCGTGTATTTTCAGGTCTTTATCGATGATTACATAGCGCGGAATATTTGGAAGCAGGGGTTTTATATCTGTGCCTTTTAAAGCAGCAGTGGGCATATAATCAAGCGTGTAGTAAATTTGCGGTTCGCCAAATGGACTCCCGGTAAACAATTGAATGTCTTTCCATTCATTTTTCAAAACAAAATTGCGCCATTGATCTATGTCTTTGCCACTGGAAATACTGATAAACCTTATGTCTTTGCCTTTGTATTTACTTTTCAACTTTTCAAAATCAGGCATTTGGGCTATACAGGGTTTGCACCAGATGGCCCAAAAATCCAGTGCAATGACATTTCCTTTTAAATTATGCAGGGAAATACTGTCGCCATTTATATCTACATAAGTGAAATTGGGGGCAGTTTTGCCATTTTCAACCAATTCCATAAAGGACAAATATTTTTGCTGCAAGGAGTCTGAATGCTGGGCTGAAAGGATTGCGCTCTGAAAAATAAATACGGCAACAATTAACGAACAAATAATTTTCTGGAAATGCATAATCATTATATTTGGAACATGAGATTTTTTGAAGTTATCAAAAAATTTATAATTACATGCTCGGCATGTGCTGTTCTGTTTCTGATTAATGCCTGTTGCACCAAGAAGGATTGTGATAGTTTTGGAGACTATTTGACCATCAATTTTTATGGATTTCAGGAATCGGAATTGGATTCAATATATGTCTTTTTCTATGAAGCGGATGCTGCTTTTAACGCACCTTTTGACAGTACAATAGTTTTAGATCCTTATCATAGTGCCGATTATACCATTGTAGAAATTGATCTAAACTTTGATTTAAACACAGCCTACAAAATAAGGCTTGCTTCTGGGAGGGAATACAGAGTTGGTGATTTTATCGTAAAAAGAGAAGGCTGCAATAGATGTTTTCCAAAAAGGCCGGAAAGCGATTATTACAATGTTTTGTTTTCCTACAATGTAAACGATAGCCTTATTATAGGGAATGCTGTGAAAATCAGAAAATAATCTGGTGTTCTGTGAAACCTTCAAGGTTTTCAAAACCTTGAAGGTTTGGCTATTCAGTAGCTACAAAAAGTTGAGTAACTCAACCAATTTCCAATCCTGATGTTTCCTTTAAAAATTCATTAAGTGAACATCAAACTCAGCACAAAAGTAAAGGGGCATTATTTGGCAGTGATGCATCAATTCGACCGAAAACTATTCGAAGCCTTGACGCCCAAATTTCCACCCGTAGAAATCAAGGCATTTACCGGTTCCCAAAAAGGCGATCAGGTGCATATCCGCTTTAAGGTTCCGCCCTATTTCGATTGGATCAGCGATATTGTGGAGCACGGCAGCAATGAAAAAGAGGCCTGGTTTATAGATGAGGGAAATACCTTGCCTTTTCCCCTGAAATATTGGCGACACAGGCATATTGTGCAAAAAATTGATGAAAACTACTCCTTGATTATTGACGACATTACTTTCAAAACCTCAAACGCTTTATTGGATCGAATGATCCATCCAGCTATGCTGATGGCCTTTAAACCAAGAAAGAAAATTTATAGGGATTATTTTGGAATATGATTCACTAAATGCAATACCCTTAGGAATTTAAACTTCAAATAAAATTGTTTTTTGCTTCTAACATTCTGATAGTTCTTATGCCTAATGCACAGTTTAAATTTAGTGTCAGGATAATAAAGTGGGATATAATTCCCAATGTCAATGAAGAGTGTTTTTTTTAAATATTTTAAACAAATGTGAAAAGCTTTTTTTG
This sequence comes from Chitinophagales bacterium, assembly GCA_040877935.1. Taxonomy (NCBI): domain Bacteria; kingdom Pseudomonadati; phylum Bacteroidota; class Chitinophagia; order Chitinophagales; species Chitinophagales bacterium. Next base: position 69,451 of record JBBDNB010000033.1, on the reverse strand, counting down.
TTACTTAAAAGGAAATGAGTTAGATTAATGACTACTCAATCACCTAATTAATTTATTAAATATTATTGTTTTGAAACCTAGAGAAATATTTATTTTAAGCTCCGTTTTTTCTATCATTTTTATCTTTCTTATTTCAATTTTCTGGAAACCAATACTTTGGCTTTTTATAGTAGTTGCGCCCCTAATCATTATAGGATTGCGTGATATTTTGCAAAAAAAACAAACTATAAAAAGAAATTTTCCGGTAGTTGGCAATCTAAGGTATCTGCTAGAAAATTTTAGACCGGAAATAATGCAATATTTTGTGGAGACGGATACGGATGGAAAGCCCATCAATAGACTCTTTCGCTCACTTGTGTATCAAAGGGCTAAAAATGAGATCGATACCACGCCTTTCGGAACAAAATCTAATGTATATGGAGTAGGATATGAATGGATGAATCATTCTGTTTATCCCAAAGATGCCCGTGAATTGGAGTTGTTGCCAAGGGTGAAGGTAGGTGGAAAAGACTGCAAACAACCTTATTCCGCAAGTATCTTGAATATTGCGGCTATGAGTTTTGGCGCATTGAGCAATAATGCGGTAATGGCCATGAATTTAGGTGCTAAAATGGGTGATTTTGCCCAGAATACTGGCGAGGGAGGAATTAGCAGTTACCACAAAAAGTATGGCGGGGATCTTATTTGGCAAATTGGAACGGCTTATTTTGGTTGTAGGGATGCCAATGGGGATTTTTCTGCTGAAAAATTTAAAGAAAAAGCAAGGGATCCACAGGTGAAAATGGTTGAGATTAAAATTTCGCAAGGGGCAAAACCTGGCCATGGGGGAATATTGCCTGCTTCTAAAAACACCCCGGAAATTGCAGAAATAAGAGGTATAGAACCCAATGTAGATGTGCATTCACCTCCGGGTCATTCTGCTTTTAGCAATGCAGAAGGTTTAATGGAATTTATCAAAGAACTAAGGGAATTATCAGCAGGAAAACCAATAGGTTTTAAGATTTGTATTGGCAAAAAAGAAGAATTTATTGATTTCTGTAACGCTATGAAAAAAACAGGAATTACCCCGGATTTTATTTCTGTAGATGGGGGAGAAGGGGGAACTGGTGCTGCTCCGGTAGAGTTTTCAAATTCATTGGGAATGCCCTTAAGGGATGCCTTGAGTTTTGTGTCGGATTTGCTCAAAAAACATGGACTTAGAAAGGAAATAAAACTCATTGCCTCTGGAAAAATAATCAGTAGTTTTCATATTGCCAGGTCAATAGCACTGGGCGCTGATATCTGTTACAGTGCGCGTGCTATGATGCTTTCTGCTGGTTGTATCCAGGCATTGGAATGCAATAGAAACACTTGTCCGGTTGGGGTCACTACACAGAATAAGAGCTTGGTCAAAGGTTTGGTAGTGGAGGATAAATCTAAGCGAGTATATAGTTACCACAAAGATACGGTGAAAAACTTCATGGAGTTATTGGGAGCAGCCGGTTTTACAAAGCCAGAACAGATCAAACGCTCAGATATAAACAGGAGAGTGGCCATGGACAAAGTGCTTACTTATGAGGAGATATATGCAACACATGATGAGGATATGAATTAACACTACATCCTTTAGGAGCAATGCCCTTTAAAAAAAGAAAATTTATAGGGGTTATTTTGGGGTTTAACTTCAAACAAACATCAAAAAATCCTTTTTCATACTTGAAATCATCTTGGGGCTGATGTCCAAATTCTTTAATTCTTGCTCCCATATTTCAATACTTTCTTGAATTTCGGCCATACTACCTTTCGGATTTTTTATGGTGTATTGCTCCGCTATTTTCAATAGGTCATTCAATTGGATATCCACTCTTTTATTGTTGACCGAAAGTGCCCTGGTAATGCGCTTGTAATTTATAAGTGGATGGAGTGCATAGTTTAAATCATAAGCGGGAGCCAGGTTCCACTTGTCTGTTTTTTCATTGTAAATAAAGGAGTGGTTTTTCAGGTGGTCATCCGTATTGCAAAAAATGATATTGAACAGCATTCTCCGGTAAAGTGCCTCAATTTCCCTATGTGGAATTTTTAGAAAAATCGCCAATTCAAAAAGGTTTTCATAACTCGAGTTTTCAGGGCTTTTGAAATCCCATCCAGTCAAGCCAGAAGCGGTCAAAACATGTTTTTTCTGGCCATTTTGCCGATCAAATCTCTGGGTGGCAAAATGCTTGTTGTCGATTAGTTTGGAGGGCATTATATTGATGCCCAGGCTAAGGGCAGTTTTGTAATAAGCGTATTCCACTTTTTCCCGTTCAAAGCCATCTTCCTCGTCCAGTGCGAGTTTGACCAAATAATGATTGAAATCCGCTGCCGTATTTAAATCACCGGGCATAATCTCTCCGGTATGCTTGTTTTCTGAAATTAAGATCTTTGGTCTTGCGCCACCTGCGGAAGTTCCTATTTTGAAAATATTCAAGAGTGATTGGCTGTTGAGCTTGCCAGGTCGAGTGGCTTCTTTTTTTGACAAAACTGCTTTCAGCACACCAGTGATTTCTTCCAGATCAATACTCGTGTTTTTGGGAATTTCCATTGCTGGTTTGTATTCCAAAGCGCCCATTCCTCTGTTTGCAACATAGGCCAATTGTTCAATTACTGAAATTTGATTGAAATTTTTGTTATTGGATTCAAGCCAGGTTTTAAAAATTATATTGCCAAATAAATCGGGTAGGGAATCTGCGAATATTGGGGGAAGCCCTTTGAAAGTTTCATTGTTGAATTGAGAAAAAACCTGCACTTGCTTCACCCTTCTGATGACCCCAGTTTGGGGGATTAAATTTTTGTAAATATTACTTTCCAAAAAATCAGGGTGGTATTGAAAAAAGGATTTCCCGGCATTTTCATCAAATCCAATTCTGCCAATTTCCTTATCGAAACAAAATACGTTTATGAGTTCGTTTTTAGCCATATCAATACAATGAATCTACATTATCGCTATCTCTGTGCAGTTTTTCGATTACTTGGTGCATTTCCTTGAGCAAATCAAAATGCTGCAAAGCTTTCAATAAAGTATCGATGGTGAAATTCTTTCCCGATTCTAAATTTTGAATGGTGATTCTTGACAAATCCAGTGATTGGGCCAATTCTTCTTGACTGAGCTTATCCCGCTTCCTTAAAGATTTTATCAATTGGCCAATTTCAGACTTTAGGTCTCTTATTTTGATGTTTTGAAAAACCATAATTGCACAATTTATTATTCAAATATAGTTGAAATAAGAGTAAATACATAGTTTATTGTTCAAAATAAGCCAAAAATACTAAAATGAACAATATAGTTTGCATTATTGCTAATTATGCAATATTACGCATAATATATTATGCATTTAAAAAGATAAAGCTGAGCCAATTAATTCCGCAGCAACTCAAAAGAAATCAAAGGGGTAACGATTTCTGCCTTTTTAAGCAAGCCCTGTTCGTAGAAATACGTGGAATGCTTGCCCCAGCCCGTATTGAGTTTGTAGGCGTGCTCCTCGGGTTTGCTGAATGCTATAAAACTGGTTTTTAATTCAGAAAAGGTTTCCTGGATATTTTTGGGCTCTAAAAAGAAAAGCAATACAGAGCTAAAATCAATGATTTCATTTTCAATGCTGCTGCTGTTTCCATTTTGTATTTCGTAGTGCGAACCTTTCCAAATGGTAGTAGCAGCATCCCTTACATTTCCATTTACAATATTTTCCGAATGGCTGAAAACCAATTGTCCATTGGCATATTTGCAAATACGCTCGGATACTACATGAAATGTTTTCAGTAGGGTAGTAGTGGCATTGCTGTAGTAGCTGTAAAATACGGTGTCCATTTCCTGCCATTTGCTTACTTCCAGGTAACCGGCCGTATCGTTTTTGGTTACGATGGTGTACTTAGAATTTTCCTTCAAACTTTGTGCTTGTAGGAAAAAAGGTAGAAACAATAAAATTAAAAGTTTGAATAAAATTGTGTGCATTACTTATCTCTGATTTCTGTGTATATAGACTATGAAATTGGTGTTTTGGTTGTTTTGCAGAATTGTATTTTTTAAAAAATTAGCTCAATCAATTCATTTTGTCAAGCTTATTTTGATACTAAAAACCTGATTCGGAAATTATTTAAAAGCTGAGCACTAAAGAATTTCCGAATACAGGTTATTCTGCAAGGGGCAATTGATAAAGCCTTTGTGTTAGGGCAAATAGGAATTTTATATTTATCCCTGACAGGCTCAAAATATTTAGCTAACAGTATGGACAATCGCTACTTAATTAAAGTAACTGAACCTGAACGTCTTTCAGTGTATCCATCATAAAATACGAGGCTGACGCGCCATACAAAAACATCAGGTGACAATGGTGTTCCGTTACGTGTTCCATCCCACTGGAAATTTGGATCCCTGCTTTCAAATACTAGTTCTCCCCAGCGATCAAACAACAACACTCTAAATTCTTTCAAGCCCTCAATATTCCCATAAACATTCCAGGTATCATTTACACCGTCTCCATTTGGAGTAAATGCATCCGGGGCATCAAAATTATGATTCGGGATAACTTCAAGTACCACTGTGTGTTCTGCCAGACAACCATTGGTATCTATTGCTGTCACTGTATAACTTGTTGAAAAAATAGCCGTAAACTCAGGATCCGCACAGTCATAACACGACAAATTGTTTTCAGGCTCCCAGGTATAATTGAATGCACCATTTAAATTGGTGCTCGCCAGCAATTCAAGTATTTCACCGGCATCAACTATAGCACTGTCCGGGTTTACGAATAAATTGAGACTGTCTGGCTCTTCAATTACAAAGCTTTCGGAAGTAGTGCAACCATTGGCATCTGTAATATTTAGTGTGTAGCTTCCTGCCTGTAAGCCATCAAAAATACCGTTGTTGTTTTGTTCACCTAATAATTCATAAGTAAAATCGGGAGTTCCACCACTGGCAGATGCATTCAAGCGACCATCACCGAAACCAAAGCAACTGATATCCTGTGCACTGGACTGGCTTTGTAGTAAAGCTGGTTCGTTTACCTGTACAGTTGCAGAATCGATACAAGCACTGGCATCTGTTACAACAATGGTATAAGTGGATGCACTTAAACCGCTAAAACTACCATCACTTGAATTTTGAAGATTAGTGCCATTTTCCCACAGTACGTAATCATGCGGAGCATTCCCACCAGTTACCCCGGCATCTATACTTCCAGAAGCGTCTTCAAAACAAAGCAAATCAGTAGCAGAGGCACTTAAACCAATGGGTGTGGGTTCATTAATGGTAAAAGTACTGTCTCTCTGACAATTGTCAGAATCGGTAATATTTACTGTGTAATCTCCAGCAGTAAGTGAACTGGCAATATTGCTATTTGAAACATTTGGTGTCCAGTCATAGGTATATCCTCCGCCCGAGCCACCACTTGCGGTAATGGATATATTTCCGGAATCATCACCATTGCAATCAATATCTGTTAGCTGAGCAGCAATTATTAGTTCATCGGGCTCGTCTATACTAAATGTTCCAAACTCTCCACAACCTGTCGCATCTTCTAATGCTGTCACGGTATAATTTCCTGCGGGTAAATCCACAGTCTGACCACTGCTGCCATCACTCCATGTGAAAGTATAAGGTGGATTTCCGCCAACCGGATTTGCTGTTGCACTTCCGTCTTTTCCAAAGCAACTTGCATCGGTAACATTTACTGTCAAAGTATCTGGTGTTGGCTCTGAAATAATGATACTATCAATAAGAACACAGTTGTTTTGATCAGTAGCAGTTACTGTATAGGTTCCGGCACTAAGGTTTGAAATGCTGCTGCCGCTCAATCCACCTGTCCAGTCATAGCTGACTGTGCCTGTAGCATTCACAAAATTGGCATCAGCACTGCCCAGGGATGCACCGAAACACGGATTGTCGGTTCCGTTTAAATCTAAGCTTTGTGGTCCGGGTTCCGTTATTGTTTCATTCACAGAAGCAATGCATCCGCTTGCATCTTCCACATCACCGGAATAATTCCCTGGAGGTAGGTTTGTTAAGGTAACTGAATCCACTGGCAAGGGATTTCCCTGGTAGGAATAAGAAGGAGTACCTCCTGATACTACAATCGTCAATGTACCATCATTTGCACCATTGCAATTTACATCCGTTGCAGATACAGTCAATGTTAGCGCTGCATCGGGTTGGTTTAGGGTATCAGATCCCAAAACTTCACAGTTATTGGCATCTGTAATCGTATAACTATATATCCCGGCATACAGCCCGGTAGGATTATTTCCTGAAACTGACGCAGAATCCCATTGATAAGTATAGCCTGATGTTCCACCACTCGCTGTTATATCAATACTACCGGTATTGTTACCGTGACAATCAATATCTGTAGTATTTGAACTATAAGTCAATTCAGTAGGCTCTGTGATTTCAACACTGTCGATAAACTGACAATTGTTCTGATCAGTAGCAGTAACAGTATATGTACCTGAGGCAAGATTTGTAATAGTGTCTCCGTTCAATCCGCCAGTCCATGAATAATTAACCGCTCCAGTAGCATTGATGAATTCAGCAAAAGCAAGCCCTTCACTTTCACCAAAGCACAAATTGTCAATGCTGCCAATAGTTAAACTTTGCGGTCCGGGTTCTGTTATTGTTTCATTCACAGTAAATGAACATCCATTTGAATCTTCTACTGAACCTGTATAGTTTCCCGGAGGCAAATTTGTTAGGGTTACAGAATCTACAGGCAAAGGATTTCCCTGGTAAGAATAGGGGGGAGTGCCACCTGATATAACGAGCGTAAGTGTTCCATCATCTGCGCCATGGCATGTCACATCAGTTGTTGAGGCTAAGACTGTTAATGCAGTATCTGGTTCAAAAATGGTGTCTCCACCATACACTACACAACCATACAGGTCTGTAATGCTGTAATTGTATATTCCTGCAGGCAAACCTGTTGGATTATTGCCAGAGACAAAACTTGAATCCCAGTCAAAAATGTAGCCGGGAGTTCCTCCTGTCACATTTATATCAAAGCTTCCTGTACTATCTCCAGCACATTCTACATCTTCCTTAATATAAGTATAAGAAAGTGGGTCTGAAGGGCCACCAACAATTGCGGTGTCAATAATTGAACAGCCATTATCGTCTGTTATTGTCACGTAATAGGTATCTGCCCTCAGGTTATCATTGATACGATTAGTACTGAAATCGCTCCACTCATAGTTGTATGGTGGGGTTCCGCCTGTAGCAGCAACTGTTGCGCTTCCTTTTCCTGCTCTATAGCAACTATCTATAACAGTGGTGATACTACTACTTAAAGTGGGAACACTTGAAATAGTAGCACTGGCAATATTTCCACAACCAAGTATATCGGTAACAGTGACACTGATTGTTCCGGGTGCAAGATTTGATGCTACCGGATCGTTTGCTTGCCCGCCACTCCAGTTGTAATTATAAGGTGGATTTCCCCCGGATATTACAGAAGCAATAGCTTGTCCATCATTTGCTCCGGGACAGGAAATACCAATTGTTTGAAGATCAAGTTCCAAAGAGTCTGTTGGTTCCTGTATGGTTACTGTTCCGTTGAAATCGTGATTAGGATCATTATCGGTGTATGTATAGGTATAAGTACCGGCTGTCAGGTTGACTGCTGTTGGACCGGTATCGCCATTTGACCAGGAAATGTTTACAGGAGGAGTACTTCCGGTAACTGTAAGAGTAGCGCTGCCATCATTTCCATTTAAGCAACTCACATCACTGGTAGAGGTGCTTGCAGTGATTCCACAGGGTAAACTGTTGATAGTGGCAGTATATTGTAAAACAGCTGAACAGCCATTGGCATCTTCAAAATCTGCAATATAGGTTCCCGGATAAAGCCCTGTGCGAGTAGCTCCGGGAATTCCGGCCCATGAAATATTCTGATAAGGTGGAGTACCTCCCGAAATACTGATACTCGCTGTACCATCATTGGCGTTACATGTTGCATCCGTAGAGGTGACACTTGCAGTTAAAGGGGTTGGTTGATCCAATGTAAACTGCCCTGAAGTAGAACAGATGCTGTCGGTTACCACTACCGTATAAGTTCCCGCACTACGGCCAACCCATGTTTGTTGGTTGTTGACACCACCATTCCAGTAATACAAATAATTCCCGAAACCGCCTGTTGGGTTCAAACTGATTTCACCATTCTGGGCACCATTACAAGTAGGCTCGGTTAAGGTGGGGTTTAGGACAATTGGATCTGCAATTTCAATTAATTTTGTTGCAGTTTCAGTACAATTTAGGATATCAGTTACTGTTAATGATGCAGTATATGTACCTGCTGAAGGATAAGTGTGAGTTACATTAGCATTAGCAAATGTGGGGTTATTATTAACCACTGGAGGTGTTCCATCACCAAAATCCCAAACAATTGACTGATATTGACTTAAATCAACATTGTTCAAACAAGGGTTAACGAACTCAAAACTCATATCCTCACCTAGACAAGCTCTACCATTATTATCAACAAAAAAGTCAACAAACAAATCATATTGAAAATTACCATAAAATACTTCAGGTTGAGAAAGATTATAAAAACCAAACCTACCTGGCTTAAAACAGCCTGTTTGGTCAAAAATTAAGCTCCCATCAATATATATCAATGCCCTGGTATAAGTAAGCCGTAGCTCAAAAGTATAGGTTTCATCATAATCCCAACCTGGACCACCAAAATTGTCTTGAGCAACTGTAAATGCCGGGCCATTTTGATGCGCTTTAAAATGAGTACCTTGTTGTCCTAGAGGGATATAACCATTAACTTCACACAAAGACATTCCTTGAGGAGAAGAACCTTGTTGCCTCGCTTTCCAGTCAAACAACCAACAATCAAAGCTATCAATTTCTGGAATAGGATTTAGAAAGCTAAATACAAAACCCATCCAGTCATCATCACCCATAATACCTAATGTGCCATCATCACTTCTAAAAGATCCTGTAATTCTTACATTCATCATGTTATCATCCGTAACAAAAAAAGTTGGTTTATCTACATTTTTATCTTGAGTTACTACAGCACCTGCTGGATTCCAATCTGGGTTTGGACTCAACCCAGTTTTTCGACCAGCTACATCCCACCCTGAATTAAAGTTTACATTGGTAACGCATTGGGCATTAACATAGAATGCCATAAAAACAAACAAAACAAAAAGTATAGTACCGCGCATAATTTAAAATATAAAGTTTATGGTCAATCTACACAAAAGTACTCTGACCTGAAATTTTCATGAAAAACTCTAAAAGCCTACTAAAATAATGAATTTTAACTTTTAATGAAAGTATTTAACACTTTGCAAAAGTTCGGTAGTGGGTGTTTTTATGTAATTGTTTACAAATTACAACACTTTTAAGAAAACAGCAATTAAATTCTTAAGGGTTCCATTTAATCAATGCTTTCTGTGTTTGTTTCAGATTTGTTTTGCTCTGATTCAGCCTTTTTCTCTTTTTTTCTCCTGATAAAGCGTAATAGATCAATCACATTGTCAAACTCCCTTTGGTAGAGTACGCCCAGTCCGGTTTTGTTGCGGTTTCTTTCATTGAAAATATCGTATTCACTTTTTCTGAAAGCTTTCATGCGCAGTCGATTGTCTTTAGTCAGCCCATATTGAATTTCAAAATCTCCGGTTACGTTGGTGGCATCATTGTTTTGTGAGTTGACAGTCTGATTTTCTTGACCGAAATCAAAATTTCCGCCAATATCTATAATCAGTCTGTTGTTTAAAAAGGATTTGGTCAGTGCAAGTTGCAATTCCCTGCGGTTTTGAAAATCTTCTTCATTGGAAATATCCCCACCTCCTCCATTGTTGCCCAATTCTGTCTGATAATTTCTGAAATTCACATCCAATTGTACTTCTGTAATAAATTGTGATATCCAATCGCTGAGATACAGGGACAATTGATTGGACAAAAATTCACTTACCGTATTATTTACGCCTTCTAAAACTGTATTATTGGTATTGCTGCCAAGCGGGTGAACTGGTACAAAGCGATTTAGTACCAGCAATGCTACTACCTGCTTGTTTAATTCATTGGGGTCTAGTTTTACCAATTGTAGCTTATTATCCAGGGTACTTTTAATGGCCTGATCGGCATCCGGCACTTTAATATCAAAATTGATTCGAGGATTATCAAGTGTTCCGCCTATAAGTAAGTACAGGTAGGTGGGCACCCTGCTTCTTGCAGCTGATTCTAAATCTGCATTGGCAACTACTGCATCTTCTATAAGATCATAGGGAGAAGTACGCAATTTATAAACTGCATTAATATCGAGTCGGGCATCAGTAGGGTCTCCCAACCAGGTAATTGAACTGCCACTTTCCATTTTAAATTTTTTGCTGATAAGGTTTTGCAGGCTGAAGAGATAATCGCCTTCTTCAATTATGTATTTTCCTGAAATATTTAACTCGTTGAAATTATCCAGGCTGATTTTTAATTTGCCATTGCCATTTCCCCTGATCACATCCCCTTCTTCATAATCAAGAATTAAGCTCAATTGGGTTGCTTCAGTAAATCTTAAATCCATATTTACAGAAATAGGCGAGCGTTTTACAATGAAATCTTTTTTCTTTTCATCGGCTTTCTCGTTGTCAGATTTTACAAAACGATAGAAATTGTACTGTTCTACTTCTTTTGATTCAGAAACGGAAACAGCAAGCTCACTATTTTTAAGTGTGGTGGCATTGATGTAGAAATCTATATTATTCAAATCTCCTGCAATCATCACGTAACCTTTTCCATATGCAGTTCCATAAAATGATTGATTATGGGAAGATTTGGTGTCTAAAAACTTTAGAGCTTCTGTATTGATATTAAAATCCAGGAAGAAATTTTTCAAATAATCGTGCCTGATTTTTCCTTCTCCCAGCGCAAGGTTGTTTTCATTGTCGAATACCTGGAAATCGCTGAAATTAATACGGTCATCCTTTAGCTCCGCAGTTAGTGTAGGTATGCTATACCGGGTATTGAGATAATTGACTTTTGCCGAAAGATTTTCAGCTTTTAGTTTGCCACTTAAAATTGGTTTTTGCGGAGAACCATAAATGAATATATTACCACTCATATTGCCTGTAGGACGTGTAACAACATCTTGAAAGAAGGGCGCTGTGTTGACGAGATTGAATTTCCGGACTCTAAATATCAGGTTAAGTTTGTCAGTAACATTACCGAGGTCGTAATGACCGGAAAGCAGAACATCGTTACCCTGCCCCAGTAAAGTGCCTTCAATATTCATTAAATCAGAGTTGTGTCCATAAACTATCCTTGAAGTCAATTCACCCATTGGATAATCATTGATTTCTAAATTCTTGACATCAAGAGATGAACGCAACTGCTGCTTGCCAAAAAGGTCTTCGACTTTGAAATTGCCTACAGCCATACCATTTATACTAAAATGGGTGAAATTTCTAAGGATATCTGATACTTCGCTCAAAGGAAATTGTTCTAATTCCACGTTTAAATTGACCAGACTGTCTTTTGTTGTTTGTGTATTAATTTTTAAGACATGGTCTTTATTACTGAGCTTTAGGTTTTCAATGTTTAGAAAATTTTTATTTAATGCAATAAGATTTGGTTCGCTGAATACCCAGGATTCATTGAGTAAAACAATTTCACTGTTTTTAAAACCACCGCGCAGACTTTTTAAATCGCTTTGAAAATAGCCATTAAGCTTCATGTAATTGGGATCTCCGGTTTTTTGTATGCCGGCATAAAAATGAATGCTGTCTTCTTTCATATCCGAATTGAACTCAATCCACTCGCTGACCAGACTGTCTTTATAAAAAACACTGTCAATTGTTGATCTGATTTGAAATTTATTGCCACTGCTGGTAGTTCTCAATTTGAAGTTTCTGATTTCAGATTGAAGCAAATGAATGTGCCTGATTTCAGAATTCATTATCAATGTATTGTTAAAACTGCTGAAACTGCCCTTCATTTCTCCGCTTTGAATACTTTCCAGTCCCGGCCAAAGTAGTTTTGTAAAGTTTTTACTGTCTTTAATGTCAATATCAAATGTAAAGAGCTGTTCCGATTGCTTGATAAAACTTTCGGCTTCTTCACTTTTGCTGTATTGTACAATGTAGAATCGTGCAAAATCACTCAGGGCTTTTGGTAGAGTCCTGAAGCTAAAATATCCGTTAAATGTTGCGTCAGCCAAATCTGAATTGATGCCGATATAACGGCTTTGTTCATCAATTTGCCTGGCATTTACTATTAAAGTATCCAATAGAAAGCTGTCATTCGAAGTAATGATTTTATTGTTGTACAAGCTTCCTGTACCACTGAAATTGTCAATGTCATCACCGACTAAATCTAAACGCATGTTTGAATTGAAAGTAAAAACTGAATCGGTGATGTTTAATGCCTGAAGATCTGCTTTGTGTACCAATGCTTTGAATGAAAGTTTTGGAACGGAGTCCATAAAATCTACCAGGCCATCAAATTCCAGGTTAAAATTAGGATCATCAGCAATGAGTTTTCCTTCAAACAATCGTCTTTGCAGACTACCATCTACATTGATTTCACTGTACTCATACCCCAATAATCCTAACTTTTCAATATCACCATTAAGGCGCGCATCCATATTGTCCAATTCCAGGCCTGTACCTTCAACTTGTGTAGTAAAACTTAACTTACCCAGCTGATCTTCTTGCCCCAGCCATTTTCCAAGATCAAAATCCGTAGCACTTAATTTTCCGGAATAGGAAGAGTTTACATCTTGCTCCTGTAATTTTACATTGATATCAGATTCTATCTTGCCGATTTCTGATACCAGTGTTCCTTCTGCCACAAAATCATTGGGGAAGCCAATAAATTTCCCGTAAAAATTAACCTTCCCCAAATTTTCCATATTCTTCAATACAGGATTGATGTGTGGATAGAAATCAAAGACTTCTTTAAAATTACCTGAGCTGCGGTTGATGTCAAGCCGAATAAATGTTTCTTTAAAATCCGGCAATCCTGTCATAGCTATTTCACCTTCAAAACGGCTGCTTCGGGCAAAATCAATTTTTAAATTTTTTCCTCTGAGTTTACTTACCGGCCCGGAAACACTACCAGTTAATGACACGGTGTTGTGTTCTATTTTGTTCAGCACTTTTGCAAAATAATTGATATCCTGAAGTGCTATTTTCGCATTTTGAAAACGGCCCTCCATTCTGACTTTGTTTACGTAATCATTAAAATCATTGATATTGTCGTAGCGCATAGCATAATAATCATTGATATGGCTATTCGGAGTACGCAGCTGCAATTGTTCAAAGACCATTTCATCTGGGGCTATTTTTGCTATAGCCTGAAGATTGTTAATTTGAAAACCGCTTTTTTCCCTGGCATTTAAATTGTCAATTTCAGTTTTAATTGAGTCACAATCAAAATAAGTGTTCTTAATATCCAAATTGATTCTGCTCACACTGATGTTATTGTAGTCAATTCCCTCTCCTTCATATGGATATCCGGTTTTTTGATAGTGGAATTCGGAATTGCTCAGCATAGTATGGTCGATTCTGATATCCCAGTTATCTGGATTCCAGGAAGTAGATGCAACAGTGCTTAGGTCCTTCTGAGCACTGTCCACCAGGCCAAATTTTTGATATTCTACGTAGGCTTTTTCTAATATTAGTGCATTGATGTGTACTTGTTTGTTGGGAAGGTCTATATTCTTGCTACTCACTGATGCCAAATTGCTATTGAGGAATAGCTTTTGTCTTTTTGCTGCATTGTATTGTGAAAACTTTAAATTGTTAATATAAAGTTGCTTGAGTTTGAAATCGGGTATTTCAGATTTTGCTTTTTTGGAGGAATTGTTTGTAATGCCAAGAAATTCATAGTTGTATTGTTCTGCTCCAGCTTTTTTATTGAAATTAATATACAATTGATCAATGCGGAGTTCTGAGAGATAATAGCGGTTTTTAAACGGGTTGATAAAATTGATACGGGTATTAATTTGCCCTGCATATAAAAGCGTATCACTTTCCTGGTCGAGGATCAATACATTGTGTAAAACCACTTTTGTGAAAAAGCGCAATTCTGCTTTCTCAATGCTTATTTCTGCTCCAAGCGATGCAGATAGAATCTGTGTAGCTTTTTGGGCAATAAAAGTTTGCACAGTGCTGCTATTGGCTACAAAGTACATTAGGTTGATTACTACGGCAATAAGCAGCAGTAATATCAGTGCTATTTTTTTAAATCGCTTCAAGAATCTTTATTCTGCTCTTCAACTTTTATTTTTGTTCAGCATTCAAAATTAATCATTAATTCAGCGCGGTACATGTCTGATATCCACATCCTTGCTATTGAATCTTCCTGTGACGACACTTCGGCTGCTGTTTTAAAGAACAATCGTGTGCTTTCAAATCTAATTGCCGATCAGTCTGTACATCAGTCTTTTGGTGGAGTAGTACCTGAGTTGGCTTCACGTGCACATATGCAAAACATTGTACCTGTTGTGCACGAGGCATTAAGCAAAGCAAATATTGTGCCCGAACAGCTCAATGCTATAGCATGTACACGTGGCCCGGGCTTAATTGGTTCACTAATGGTGGGGCTTTCTTTTGCCAAATCCATGGCCTGGTCTCTGGAAATCCCTTTTATTGAGGTGAATCATATGCAAGCGCATGTGTTGGCGCATTTTGCAGAAGCACCGGAGCCTGAATTTCCTTTTCTGTGTCTGACTGTAAGTGGAGGGCACACGCAAATAGTGCTTGTAAAAGCTCCTTTGGATATGGAAGTGGTGGGCACAACCATAGATGATGCGGCTGGTGAGGCTTTTGATAAAACTGCCAAAATGTTGGGTATTCCTTATCCAGGAGGCCCATTGATTGACAAATATGCCAAAGGGGGAAACCCAAAAGCCTTTGAATTTCCTCGACCCAAAGTAAAGGATTTGGATTTTAGCTTTAGTGGTCTTAAAACTGCCATACTTTACTTTTTGCAAAAGCAGGAAAAGAAGGATTCGGGTTTTGTTCAAAAAAACCTAAACGACATTTGTGCTTCTGTACAATACCGTATTGTAGATTATTTGCTCTACAAATTAAAAATGGCTGCTGAAAAATACAATATCAATCAAATTGCCATTGCTGGTGGTGTTTCGGCCAATAGCCATTTAAGAAGTGAATTAGAAAGGCTTGGGAATGAACAGGGCTGGCAGATTTTTATTCCAAAATTTGAATTCTGCACAGACAATGCTGCCATGATTGGCGTAACGGCCTATTTCAAATACCTGGAAAACGATTTTGCAGGATGGGATACTGGGCCTACTGCGCGGTATGGGCTTTAGTCCCGAACATTCTTTTAAACCCGGAATATGCATTAGGAAATCTATTGTAGCATGAAATCACTTCAAAATCAGACACTTCGTTGCAGTTTTCAATTTCACCATAGCGATGCTATGCTAAAATTTCCAAACAGCCTGATTTTATTGTGCTTTCAAGCTTCCTGCCCGACTAAAGTCATTCAGGCGGGCATGACAAAGTCCCCATGCACAATCCGGGTTAAAATTTTATTTTGCTTTCAATGCATAATCTGGATTGAGAGAAATTCAATCAGATTCAAAAAACGCATCGGAAAGCCAGCGGTTTGAAATTGGTTTTTTTTGACAGGATATATTTAGTGTTCAGAAAAATCAAGCACAGATATATCTACACAGATTTGCTAACTTTGAAATAAAAATACAATTATGGATTTTGGATCAATGTTTGGGAAAATTCAGGAAGCACAACAAAAAATGGAAGCTGTGAAAGCGCAGCTTAAAACCATTCATGTACAAGGCGATGCTGAAAACAAGCAAGTTGTAGCTACATTCAGTGCAGCAAAAGAAATGATCAATATTCAAATTGCCGATGAATTGATTCAAGAAGGCGACAGGGAGCAAATTGAAGACCTTGTGACCATTGCTGTAAATCGCGCACTTGAAAAAGCCGATGAAGTAGCGGAAGTGGAAACCAAAAAGGCCACCGATGGTCTATTGCCCAATATCCCGGGTTTAGGCCTATGAATGAACACATGTAATTTAATTTATTCACTATAAACCAATAGCTATGAACCGAAATTTACTCCTCGATACCTATAAAACTTTTTACAGTAAGAAAAAACGCAGGCCAAAATCCGTTCGTGAGTTTTGCACTTTCAGTAAAATTGAGCGCAAGGATTTCAAAAGCCATTACAAATCGCTTTTTGGAATTGAAAGGGACATTTGGGAATTGTTTGCATTGGAAAGTATTCAACGCATTAGTACTGCTCCTGAATATGAGCAATTTTCTGCTCAGGAAAAGCTGTTGGCATTTTACTACACATTTTTGGAGTTGGTTAAACAAGATGCAGATTTTGTGAAAATCAATTTGCAGCGTATGAGTAAAACTGCTTTCATATCAGATTATACCGATAAATTGCGCAAAGCATTTTGCCGCTTTGCTGAAAATATTTTAGAGGAAGCAGCCGAAACTGAAGAGATTAAAAATCGCCCTTTGATATTTGCCCAATATCCTAAATTTTTCTGGTTGCAGTTGTTAGCCATTTTAAATTACTGGAAAAAAGACAGCAGTCCCGATAATGAATTGACCGATGCGTTTATAGAAAAATCGGTACAATTGTCTTTCGATCTTGTCAGCAAAGGGCCTATTGATTCAGCATTTGATTTGGGTAAGTTTTTATTGTCTAATAGATAGAATACCTGATCTGAATAGGATAAGAATACTCCACTCTATCTATTGCTATAGATAACATAAGTTAATTAGAGAAAAACAAGGCAACAATAATCCTGTATTCTGGGTTGTAATAGAAATTGGCATTTTGAGAATGTTAATTGATTATTAAGCGCAAAACACTTTAAAATAAAATGAAAGAATACGATAAAATGCCTTCGGGCAGAATGGGAAGAACGGGCAAGTTTTTAAGAACCGGAGCTAAAGTAGGAGGGAATTACCTCAAACATTTTGCTAAAAAAGCCGTAGATCGAAAACTCGACAGAGAGGAGCTGGACAAACAAAATGCCAAAGATATTTTTGAATCGCTAACTGAATTGAAAGGCAGTGTATTGAAAATGGCGCAAATGATGAGCATGGACAACAGTGTTTTGCCCAAGGCATTTGCCAACCAATTTGCATTGGCACAGCACAGCGTACCTGCACTTTCTTACCCCTCTGTAGAAAACATTTTTAAAAAGCAGTTCGGGAAAAGCCCCTTTGAGATTTACGACACCTTTACCAAAGAAGCAGTAAATGCAGCTTCTATTGGGCAGGTACATCAGGCAACTTTAGACGGTAAAAAACTGGCAATAAAAATTCAGTATCCCGGAGTAAGAGACAGCATTCAGTCTGATATTAGAATGGCCAAGCCTTTTGCACTGAAAATAATGAAGGTTAAAGAAAAAGACATTGCCAAATACTTAGAGGAAATTACAGCCAAGCTAAATGAAGAAACAGATTATGAACTGGAGCTCGAACAGGGAGAAGCACTGAGAAATGATTGTGAAAGTTTGGAGCATATCTTTTTCCCGAAATATTACAGGGACTTGTCCGGCCCCAAAATTCTTACAATGGACTGGATAGAAGGCATTACGCTTGACCAGTTTATGCAAGAGGAAAAAGATCAGGAAAAAAGAAACCATATTGGTCAGCAATTGTGGAATTTCTATAATTTTCAGATCAATAAATTAAAACGGTTCCATGCCGATCCGCATCCGGGTAATTTTATTATAAATGAATCGGGACAAATCGGAGTGATAGATTTTGGCTGTATAAAAGAATTGAGCGATAAACACCACCGTTTGTTTTTGCGCCTGATGGATTTTGAAAATTCGCTTGAAGCAGAAGAACTGCAACAGTGGATGTTGGATATGGAAATCACCGAGGAACAAGACAGTACTGACGACAAGGCATTTTATACAGAAGTATTTATGGGTGCACAAGCGTTGATATCAAAACCTTTTAGAGCCGGACATTTTAATTTTGGAGACAAAGCATATTTGGAAGAGTTGACTGAATACGGGCAGCGTATGGCCAAAAACAAAAGATTGCGCGATTCGGGCAAACCCAGGGGTACCCAACACGCCATGTACCTGAACAGAACCTATTACGGACTTTTCAATATTTTACACCGGCTAAATGCTGAAATAGATGCAAGCTTTGAAATTGAACCTGTTTAGAAAGCAGCAATACAGATGCTGCACAATACACTGACCATTAACTCCCCACTTGCGTTTTATCCATTAGAAGTGATCAGGCGATAGAGTAAATACCGCCTGCATGTCTATTGTGATTTATTTCTATTGATTTTTCTGCATGATTTTTATCCAATAAGGGTGTTTATTTATAATTTCTTTTGCATTTCATTAGTAAAATGCCTGTAATTTTTCGAACTTACTACAATGTTTTTAGGGATAATCAATTTTTTACTTTCAACTAATTAAGTTTATATTATTGGTTATTATTCTTGAGAATTAACACCTAACCAATGTGTCGTAAAAATGGCTGTTCAAAATAAATCATTAAAAGATAAAATTGCTGATTTAGAACTGGAAAATAAGCAGTTGAAAGAAGCACTCGCAAATCAAGTTGACAGTTTTGCCAGGCAAAGTAGTAAAGTTACTTTTGAAAACAGGCAATTGCTCAATGTCACCAACAATACATCAGACTTAGTACTTATTACAGATGGAAAAGGTAAGCTCAATTATGCCAATGAAGCCTTTAAATCCTTTACCGGAATAAAAAATCAGGTAGCACTGGAGCGACCAGAGCTCATGAAGTTTTTTGCACCGGAAAGTTTGGATACAATTCTCAGTGAAACGGTACCAGCCCTGTTTAAGAAAAACAAATGGTCAGGAGAAGTAAATATTACAAGCAAAGATCAACGCGTAGTTCCCTTTTCACTGATGTTGTGGACACAAAAAGACAATAAAGGAAATTTCGAGTTTTTTGCCTGTATTGCACGGGATATTACAGATCAGAAATCCAAGCAAAGAGAAATGGCCATTCTGGCACGTATTCCTGATGAAAACCCATTTCCGGTAATGCGTATTTCTGGCGAAGGAGTACTGGAATATGCCAATAAAGCCAGTAGTAAGCTTTTGCAAAAATGGGAGGTTAAACAAGGAGAAATGATGCCTGACCTCTGGAAGAGAATTATCCGCAAAAACTTGCAGGATGAGAAAAATAAAGAATTTGAACTTACGGCAGGGAACAGAATATTTGAACTGCTACTTTCTCCTATTCAAGAATACAATTATGTGAATATTTTTGGTAATGATATTACTACCAAAAAACTTTCCGGCATTGAGCTAAAATCAAGCGAAAGAAGATACAGAGCGGTAGTTGATGACCAAACTGAGTTTATTTCAAGATTTTTGCCTAATGGTACTATTACTTTTGCAAATAAGGCTTATTGCGAATATTTTGGCCTGGATAGAAAAATGATAATTGGCAAAAACCTGTTTGGTAATATTCCCCGCAATGAGTTAATTGAATTTAAAAAAAGGCTGTCGCAACTAACATTTGAAAACCCAGTAGTAACATATGACGAGCGCATTAAAATGCGTGATGGCAGTTTCCGTTGGCAACTATGGACAGATCGGGCCATTTATGATGAAAACGGAAAATTTATTGAGTATCAATCTGTAGGTCAGGATATTACTAAAGTGAAATTGGCCGAAGAGGCCATCAGTCAACAGCAACAATACCTCAGAGATATTATTGACGCAAACCCCAATGCCATTTATGTCAGAGATTCTGAAGGAGTGATTCAGATGATCAACAAAGCATGTAGTAAACTTTTCCCGGGGACTGTTAAAAAAATTATAAATAAGAATCCCGAAAAAGAAAGCTGGTCAAAAAAAGAGGCTTATGTGCAACTTTTTAATTATGACTTGCAAACATTGAATACGGGTTTGATTCAGGTATTGCCTGAATTAAAGGTTGGTACTTCCGACAATATCAGATGGTTCCAAACTATTAAAACACCAATAAAATCCCCTGATGGCAGTGAGATTCAGGTTTTAAGTGTGTCTACAGAAATCACAGACAGGAAATTAACAGAGGAAGAATTGAAATTTCAGTTAGACCTAAAAGAAATGATTGCGACTCTCTCTGCACAATTCATTAATTTACATTGGACTGAAATAGATAGGGTTCTAGAAGAATCGCTGGCCATTGTCGGCAAATTCATTAAGGTAGATCGCACCATTATTACTACAGTAGAAAATGATGAAATTAAGATCTCAAAATACTGGACGCATAGCAATCCAGAAGAATGGGAAAAGGTAAAACAGGAGTTTGAAAAACTGAAACCCACGGATATGAACTGGATACTAAAACCTGTCACTGAATATGGATATTTTTTACTGAAGGATGCAGAAGCCATATATAAAAAGAAGCCGAAAAATTACGAACTCTTACAACAGGCAAATATCAAATCATTGTTGATATTGCCCATGTTCTCGAAAGGTAAACCTGTAGCCTATTTTTCTTTGGAAAATACAAGAAAAGCAAAACAATGGAATCCCGATACCATTGCGTTGTTCAGGATTTTAACCCAGGTTTTTTCCAATGCAATGGAAAGGAGAAATGCAGAGCAAAAGCTCAGTAAAAGGATGGAGCTGGAAAAGATTATTACGCATCTCTCTTCTAAATTTATAAATATTGATTCAACCCGAACCAATGCAGAAATCAAGAAATCCTTACAACATGTTGGTGAATTTCTGAATGTAGACCAGGCATTTGTTATACTCAAAAATCAAGAAGGTAAATCATTTAATTTAAGCCATCACTGGTCTGTAAAACATGAAAATATTAGCAGTCAGTACTTGAAAAATATCCCATCTAAAAATCATGTTTGGGAATTTAAGCAACTCAGAGGTCAAAATGTTCTGGCTATAAACAAAGTTTCAGAACTTCCGCCTATGGCTTCAGATCTACGGGCAATTATGAGCCTGCTAAATATTACCTCATTACTGGTAGTTCCAATTTCTTATGAGGATAAGTTTTATGGAGCACTCGGTTTTACATCTGAAAAATCACAATTGTATTGGAGTGAAGATGTTTTATCACTTTTGAAAATACTAGGACAGGTATTTGCTAATGCGCTGGAGCGCAAAAAAGTAGAAGAATCGTTAATTGAGCAAGAAGAAATATACAGAACACTGGCCAAGAACATCCCGAACTCTTCAGTGTTTTTGTATGATAAAAATCTACGTTTCAAACTTTCAGAAGGTGATGGACTAGCAAGTGCAGGCCTGAGCAGAGAAAAAATTGAAGGAAAAACCCTTAGAAAAGTACTGGCCAAAGAACTTGCCGATATTTTTGAACCTTATTGTAAAAATGCATTGATAGGAAAAGAATCTACCCTGGAGAAAAAAATAGGGCAAACTTATTTTTTAATGCATTTTCTTCCTGTAAGGAATCAGAATGGCCATATATATATGGGAATGGTCGTAGCCATTGACATTACCAATCTGAAAGAAATTCAAAAAGAACTCGAAACACAAACCGATGAACTAAGACGCTCCAATGAAGACCTGGAACAATTTGCATATGCTGCCTCGCATGATTTGCAAGAACCCCTGCGTATGGTAAGCAGCTATGTGCATTTAATCAAAAGGAGATTGGGAAATTCAATAAACGGGGAAATTCACGAGTTTATGGATTTTGCAACAGATGGAGCTGCTCGTATGCAAGATTTAGTAAATGATCTTTTAGAATACTCAAGAGTTGATAGAGCAGGCAGGGATTTTGAAATGATTGATCTACATGAGCTATTGCAAGTACAGGAAACGATGCTGCAAAACTCTATTAAAAATGCCAATGCCACAATTGAATATGGCAAAATGCCAAAAGTAAAAGGAGATAAATCACAATTGCACAGTCTCTTTCAAAATTTAATTGAAAATGCCATAAAGTTTCGTGGAGACAGTCCACCTGTTGTAGAAATTGGTTATAAAGAATACAAAGACCGCTACAATATTTGGGTAAAAGACAATGGAATTGGTATAGATGATAGATTTTCAGAACGTATTTTTGTAATTTTCCAGCGTTTAAATAATAGAGCAAATTATTCGGGGACAGGCATAGGGCTTGCTATTTGCAAGAAGATTGTAGAAAGGCACGGAGGAAAAATATGGGTGAAATCTAAAGCCGGAAAGGGTTCTGCTTTTTATTTCAACCTTAAAAAATAGTTTATGGTACAAAAAGTAAACAAGAAGCAAATAAAAATACTGCTGGTAGAAGACAACCCCGGAGATATACGGCTCACACAGGAAGTATTCAAAGACAGTGCTTTTGATGTATCAATCGAAGTTTGCTATGATGGAGAAGAAGCATTATTATATCTAAAAGATAAATCTACAGCAGATAAAGAAGCGTATTTGCCGGATATAATTATTCTCGACTTGAATTTACCTAAGAAAAATGGCTTGGAGTTGTTAAAGGATATTAAAAATAATTCAGACATGGTTCATCTTCCTGTTATTATGTTAACTTCATCAGAGGCTCAAAATGATATTTTGTCGGTCTATCGCGAAAGAGCCAATTGTTATCTTACAAAGCCGGTAGATTATGATGAATTTTGTAGAGCAATTAATATGATTGAAAATTTTTGGTTTGATATTGCCAGTTTGCCCAAGTCAAAAAATTTAGGATAGTATGGAGAAAAATTTAAAAATATTGCTGGTAGAAGACAATCCCGGTGATGCGTTTTTGGTGAAGTTTTACCTGGAAGAATCTATTTTTAAAACAGCAGAGTTTATTCATGCCGAATACCTAAATACAGCACTTGACATTTTATCCAAAAATAAAATTGATGTAGTCCTGCTCGATTTGAATTTGCCCGACAGCAAAGGCGTGGAAACCGTGCAGCAGATTCTGGAAAATGGAGGTGAATCAGTGGTGATTGTTCTGACAGGACTGTCAGATAATGAATTAGGAGTACAAACGGTCAAGCTTGGTGCGCAGGATTTTCTTGTAAAAGGTCAGTTTGACGGAAAAGTACTTACTTCATCTATACGCTATGCGTTTGAACGTGCTCAACTCAAACAAAGAGTCCGTGAATTGGATGAAAACTCCATGCAATTTCACGAAACCCAGGAAATAGCTGAACTGGGTTATTGGAAATTGGACCTGCAAAGTAAAGAATTGTGGATGACGTCTTATTTGAAGGAATTGCTTGGCCTGAAGGTACAACGCAACTATGCATTGAAAAATCTTCAAAATTTGCTTGATAAAGCTTCATCTGAAAAATTGGGAACATCAATAGAAGAAGCAATTGAAAAGAAAAAAGACTTTAGTCTTTCAATAAAACTCAAGGACCAGGAAAAACCGGCATTTCTAATAAAAGCAAGATACAAAACTGAAAATGATACTTTGGTAGGAATTATCCAGAAAGTATAGCTTTAAACTATGATAATATAAAAAATATAGATAAATACTATAAGATGTTTTTTGTAAATTTGAACAAAATAAAAACGATAAACTATGAAAAATTTAATAGGACTGGACAAAGGAAATGCTGAAAAACTTGCCAATGAGCTGAATTTGCTTTTGGCTAATTATCAATTGTATTATCAGAATTTAAGAGGCTTTCACTGGAATATAAAAGGCGATCAGTTTTTTGAATTGCATGCAAAATTTGAAGAGCTATATACAGATGCCCAAACCTCAATTGATGAAATTGCTGAGCGAATATTGACACTTGGCGTTACGCCATTGCACACTTTCAGTTCTTATTTGAAAGTGACTAAAATTGAAGAGCAAAAAGACCTTTCAGATGGAAAATCTACCGTGAATGCCACACTTGAAGCTTTGCAGACAATCATAGCGCAGGAAAGGGAAATCATGGAGCTCGCTTCAAAAACCAATGATGAAGGTACAGCCACATTGATCAGTGACTATATTACCAAACAGGAAAAAGTAGTTTGGATGTTGGGTGCTTATTTGAAGTAGATCTCTAATTACTCGATAATCGAGATTTAAACCTGCCCGACTAAGCAGGCGGGTGCTCCGAGGCTTGCCTCGTAATCAAAAGTATTTTTTCCAAATAAATGCCTCGTGGGCTTGCCCCGAGGTTGTTTACTGACAGCGAAGCGCATTTTTCAAGGCTTCGGCCTTTAGCAGACATTCCTCATATTCTTTTTCGGGAATGGCATCATAGGTGATGGCACTGCCTGCCTGGAAAGAGGCTGTTTTTGTATTTCGATTATAAACAATACTTCTGATCACTACGCTGAGATCAAAATCCCCATTTTTATCAAAATAACCCAGGGCACCGGAGTACCAGCCTCTTTTGCTTTCCTCGTATTTTTCTATCAATTCCATAGCTTTGAGCTTTGGCGCACCCGTCATCGATCCCATTGGAAAGGCCCTCAAAAGGGCATCAATGGATTTGTTATCATTTTCTAATTCTGCAGATACGGTTGAGATCATTTGATGCACATGTGGAAAACTGTAAATGCCAAACAATTCCTCTACTCTGATAGAGCCTGTCTTTGCAAAAGGTGTAAGGTCATTTCTCACCAGGTCAACGATCATTACATTTTCTGCCTGTTCTTTCGGGTCATTTAAGAGTTCTTTTGCCAGCATTTTATCTTCTTCTGGGTCTGCTGAGCGTTTGCGCGTACCTTTTATAGGCTGCGATAAAAGCTTATTTCCCTTTTTTTGTAAAAAGCGTTCCGGGCTTGCTGATATGAGGTAATGTGCATTCCATTTAAACAGGGCAGAAAAAGGACTTGCAGAACTCTTGTTCAGTGCATCATAAGTGGCAATTGGATTCAGTGAAATTTCCTTGGCAAAAAATTCCATACAAAAATTCACTTCATAAATATCACCCTGTTTGATGTGCTTTTGAAGGCTGCGTATTTTTTCCAGGTAATCCTCCCTTGTGATTTTCGAAGTGATTTTTCCATTGTACTTATCTGAAGTGGGGATTTCTATTTTTTGAATCGTATTGTAAACAGCATCTGCATTTTCAGAATCTGAGCTTATGGAAATTTCTTTCTGGTTGAATTCCAGCAGAATTGCTGGGGTGAAAAACACAGCTGCCGGTGCTTTTATCCGGTCAGGGTTTTGAGAGGAAAGACTTGTTTCTATTGCATCTTTTAATTCGTAAGAGAAAATGCAAAACAATTCATTTTTATTGTTTCTAAGTCGTTCTTTTAGCTCAGACATATCTTTTTGTCCGTATGGAATTTCTATTTTTGAAATTGCACCAATGGCCAGTTTTATTGGGAAAGCCTGGTAGAGTCCGCTCTGGTAATCATTGCCATTGAGCAGGCAAAAGCATTCAAATTGATCGCCATAAAAAAGGGCTTTTTTAAAGAAGCGCTCAAAAGAAGCTTCCGAATCAAAAGAATAGGACTCAGGCATAAATGGCGCTTGACTTTGAGATCAGCGCTTCTCTTTCCGGGCCATTGGAAATTAATGTAATAGGCACATTCAGGTATTTTTCCAGGAAGAGAATGTATTGCTTTAATGTTTGTGGAAGTGTTTCAAAATTTTGGGCACCTGAAATTTCAGTATCCCATCCCTCAAAACGCTGATAGACCACTTCAATATCTATATTATCAAGATCAAAAGGTAGTTCCTGTGTTTCCTTGCCATCGTATCGATAGGCAGTTCCTGCTTTTATACTTTTAAAGCTATTGAGCACATCAATTTTAGTTAGAATAAGTTGTGTGAGCCCATTGAGCATAATGCAATATTTAAGGGCAGGCAGGTCAATCCACCCGCATCTTCTCGGGCGGCCTGTGGTGGCACCAAATTCATTGCCGACTTTTCTCAGTTTTTCACCGTCATCATCAAACAATTCAGAGGGAAAAGGGCCAGAACCAACTCTGGTGCAATAAGCCTTTGAGATACCATATATTTCGCCAATTTTATTGGGCGCAATTCCAAGTCCTTTACAGGCAGAAGCACTGATGGTGTTGGAAGATGTCACGAAAGGGTAGGTTCCGAAATCAATATCCAACATAGAGCCCTGTGCACCTTCTGCGAGAATGCGTTTGTTTTTCTCCAGTGCATTATTCAGGTAATATTCTACATTAATCAGTTGTAGTTTTCTGAGCAACTCAATACCGGTTTCCCATTCTTGCTCTGCTTGCGCAAGATCAAAATCAAAATCGTAATTGCCCAATAGATCGAGGTGCTTATTTTTAAGTGCCTGGTATTTTTCATCGAAATTGCTGCTCAGTAAATCGCCAACGCGAAGCCCATTTCTACCGGTTTTGTCCATATAGGTAGGGCCAATTCCCCTCAGTGTAGAACCTATTTTTGACTGTCCTTTTTTGTGTTCCGAAGCGGCATCCAGCACTTTGTGTGTAGGTAGTATCAGGTGGGCTTTTTGGGAAACCAGCAGGTTTTTGCTGATATCAACGCCCACAGAATTTAGGTTATCCACTTCTTTTTTTAAAGTGAAAGGGTCAATGACTACTCCATTTCCGATTACATTGGTCACATTTTTTTGAAATGCACCAGATGGGATGGTGTGCAATACAAAACTTTTACCGTTGATTTTTAAAGTATGTCCTGCATTGGGACCGCCCTGAAATCGGGCTACAATATCATAATTGCTGGCAAGGTAGTCTACAATTTTGCCCTTGCCTTCGTCTCCCCATTGCAGTCCTAATAATATATCTACTTGCATCTGTTTAAAAGCGGGCTTATGAATTAAATTTTTCCAATCCTTCTTCTAAGGAATCTGCGGTATTGAAAATTGAATTGAGTTTGGTGATGACCAACAAATTGCTGACTTGCTCTGGCATATTGGCAAGAATTACATCCCCACCGGCTTTTCGGGCTTTGGTAAGGCAAGTTAAAAGCATGCCCAATCCGGAGCTGTTTATGAATTTCAGTTCGCTCATTTCCATAACAAAATTGACTTGTTCATTCTGAATGAGCTCTGTTACTTTTTGGAGGATATCTCTTGATTGTACATCTGCCAAAAGGCTGCCTTCCATGGTGATAATGCTGGCATTGTCTCTTGATTCTATGCTGTATTCCATATGTCCGTATTTTGATGGTAAATATACTGAAACTATTTTAGCCCATCCAAGTTCATTGATGCTTATGAATTGTCTTTTTTACTTTCTTCTGTTGTAGTTGCGTAAAAATTAAGGGAATGATTGTGAATTTTAATATTGTAGACTTCTTCGAGTGTAGCTTTGATATTTTCAATACGCGGGTCGCAAAACTCGAGTACTTGTCCTTTGTCGGTGAGAATGATATGATCGTGCTGTCCGTACCCATAGGATTTTTCGTACTGGGCAGAGTTGTCGCCAAATTGATGTTTGGTGACTAAATTGCTGGCCACAAGCAGTTCCAGGGTATTGTAAACTGTTGCACGGCTAACATTGTAATTTTTGTTTTTCATTTGAATATATAGCGTCTCGGCATCAAAATGATCGCTGCGCATATATATTTCTTCTAAAATTGTAAAGCGCTCAGGAGTTTTCCTCTGTTTGTTTTTTTCCAAATAATTGGAAAAAATGCTTTTGATTTCTGCAAAGCGCTCTTTTTGATTTTTTATCAAAGCCATATCTAATTATACAATAAAATTTTAAAATCTCCTAACATTGAAGAGTAGGTGTAAATTTTCAATGATCACAATCTGTTAACCGATAGAATTCCATCTACACTTTTAAGTTTATTAATAAGTTGGTCCAGTTCTTCTGTATTGTTAACATAAACTTTTATCAATCCTTCAAAGATACCGTCTTTTCCGTCAATTGAAAGGCTTTGCATATTGAGTTTAAGCTCTCCGGAAATAATTGTAGTAATCTTGTTCATAATGCCTACATCATCCAATCCGCTGACTTTTACTTCTGTCAAAAATGCAATGCCGTGTTGTTTGGTCCATTTGGTTTTTACGATACGATAACCGTAATTGGACATCAATTGTACGGCATTGGGGCAACTTGTTTTATGGATTTTAATGCCTTCATTGACAGTAATAAATCCAAAAACATCATCTCCAGGAATTGGGTTGCAGCAAGGTGCAAATTTGTGATCAATATTATCGGCAGATTCATCAAAAATGAGTAGTTCTGCATTTTTTTGCAGTTTGTTTCGAATACTGTCTTCTACACTTTCTTCTTTTTCTTCTAAAACAATTTCATCATTTTTCTTCTGGTCAATGATTTGATCTTTTACAATTTTCACATTGTTGAGTTTGCTTAGATCAACTTTTTGTTGCGCAATATTGTAAAACAGATCAAGGCTGGTTTTATAGCTGTAAAAAGAGGTGATTTCGTGCACCAGTGTTTCCGACCAGGGTGCTTTCAGTCCTTTGAGTTTTCTTTTGAGTATTTCTTTTCCATCTTCTGCAATTGCTCTTTTTTCATCTTTAAGCGAAGATTTTATTTTGGCTTTAGCCTTACCTGTGACAACAAGGTTGAGCCAGTCTTCAGTAGGTTTTTGTTTCCTGGATGTTATAATTTCTACCTGGTCGCCATTTCTGAGTTTATAGCTCAGCGGTACAAGTTTGTGATTTACTTTTGCTCCGATACATTTTGCTCCAATATCTGTATGAATATCAAAAGCAAAATCTAAGCTTGTGGCACCTTTAGGTAGAATTCGCAATTGGCCTTTAGGCGTGAAAACATATATTTCGTCAGAAAACAGGTTGAGTTTAAAATCATTCACAAAATCAAGGGCACTGGATTCTGGATTTTGAAGCAATTCACGAATACGGGTAAGCCAGTCATCCAGCATATTGTCTGCTGAATCTTCTTTGTATTTCCAGTGTGCTGCATAACCCTTTTCAGCAATTTCATCCATACGTTCTGTTCGAATCTGTACTTCTACCCATTTTCCCTTAGGCCCCATTACAGTGATGTGCAATGCCTCATAACCATTTGCTTTGGGTGTGGATACCCAATCTCTTAATCTTCCCGGGTTTGGACGATAGGTATCAGTTACCAAAGAATAAACCCTCCAGCATTCGGATTTTTCTTTTTCTGGTAGAACGTCAATTATTATTCTTACAGCAAACAAGTCATAAACCTCCTCAAATTCTACGCCCTTCTTTTTCATCTTTGACCATATGGAATGGATGGACTTGGGTCTGCCAACAATATCGAATTTTAAACCTGAATCCTGTAAGCGGGCTTTAAGTGGTTTAATAAATTCATTTATATAGCGGCTTCTTTCTCTCTTTGTCTCGTTTAGTTTTTTTGCAATCATTTTATAGACCTCGGCTTCGGTGTATTTCATTGAGAGGTCTTCCAACTCCGATTTAATGGCATACAACCCCAGCCTGTGTGCAAGCGGAGCATACAAGAATGCTGTTTCAGAGGCGATTTTCAATTGCTTGTGCCGGGGCATACTTCCCATCGTGCGCATATTGTGTGTTCGATCAGCTATTTTTATCAATATCACGCGCACATCATCGGTAAGGGTTAGTAGCAATTTCCTGAAATTTTCTGCCTGTGCAGAAGTTTGCAGATCAAATACTCCTGATATTTTAGTAAGCCCATCAATGATTTTGGCCACATTTGAGCCGAAATCTCTTTGTATGTCTTCCAGGGTGAGCTCTGTGTCCTCTACTACATCGTGCAATAATGCGCATACTACAGAAATTGGCCCTAAGCCTATTTCATCTGCGGTGATCTGTGCAACAGCCAAAGGATGCATAATATAAGGCTCCCCTGATTTTCTGCGCATTTCTTTGTGCGCCTCCATTGCAGTTTCAAAAGCCTGGCGAATGAGTTGCTTGTCGCCTTTCTGCAATTGCGGTTTAATTACACGCAGAAGCTGCCTGTATTGCTTTAGGATTTCTTTATTTTCCTGCTGTCGCTCTATAGTAGATAGTTCGGTCATGTTATTAGCCTTCTTGCAGTAAATTTATGAGATTATGTGTTCCCAACACTGTTTAAGACCAATAAATTTACTTAGGCGTTGGCTGTTCCATTTATTTGGGTTATTTTTGTGACTCTTTTCGCGGGTGTGGTGAAATTGGTAGACACGCTAGACTTAGGATCTAGTGCTGCGAGGCATGGGGGTTCGAGTCCCTCCACCCGCACTGTATAAGGTTAAAGCTCCTCCATATTGGATGGGGCTTTTTTTTACTTCATTAAAATCAAATTATAAAGTGAATATTGTAAAGGAGGATAAAGACGGACTCAATGCTTTATTGAAAGTAAATATTGCCAAAGAGGATTATTTACCCGAGGTAGAACAATCCATAAAAAAATTAAGCAAGCAAGTTGATATCAAAGGGTTTAGAAAAGGTAACGTGCCTGTTTCCGTTGTGAAAAAACGTTTTGGTGACAAGGTGCTGGCAGAAGAACTCAATAAAATGCTTGAAACGCAAATCGGTACTTATTTAAAGGAAAATGAGATCAATATT
This sequence comes from Chitinophagales bacterium, assembly GCA_040877935.1. NCBI lineage: Bacteria > Pseudomonadati > Bacteroidota > Chitinophagia > Chitinophagales > Chitinophagales bacterium. Next base: position 39,120 of record JBBDNB010000033.1, on the reverse strand, counting down.
CTGGGAAACCCTATCCCTAAAGTTGATGAAAATCCTCAGGATATTAATTTGAAAAACCCAATTGATTTGGAGTTTGTCTATGAATTGGGCTTGAGCCCTGAATTTGAAATCTCTGCATTAGAAGACAATACAGAAGTTGAAAAGTACAAGATAAAAGTTGAGGACAAGCAGATAGAAGAGGAGCTTGATCGCATTAAGTTGCAGTTTGGTGAAACGGAAAACCCGGAAAGCGGTCTGAAAGCAGGTGATGAAATGGAAGTGAAATTAGAAGAACTGGATGCTGATGGAAATGTGAAAGAAAGTGGCGTAGTAAATGAATCTGCACATCTTGCCTTTGACGATGTGAAATCAGACAAGTTGAAAAAAGAGCTTGCTGATCTAAAACTTAATGATACCGTTGATGTAAATATTTATGAGGACTTTGATAAAGACCAAAAAGAAATCAACTCAGCATATCTCGCGTTAGAAGGTGATGCTCCGGAAGGAATGAATTCTAAATTCAGAATGACTTTAAATAGAATTGACAGAAAGATTCCAGCGGAATTAAATCAGGAAATATTTGACAAGTTGTTCGGTGAAGGTGAAGTGAAATCTGTGGATGAATTAAAAGAAAAGATTAAAGGAGAGATTGATAAAGCCTTTGAACAGGGAACGATAAGTAGATTAAATCAGGATATTTTCAAATTGCTGATTGAGAAAACAGAAATATCGCTCCCGAATGAATTCCTCAAAAAATGGATCAAGCTTTCCAATGAGCAACCGATTTCTGATGAACAACTGGAAAAAGAATACGATAATTTTGCTCAAAACCTGAAATGGAGCTTGATTAGTAATAAAATTGCCAAAGCGCAGGATATAAAAGTTACAGAAGAGGAAGTTCGAGAAAAGGCTAAAGCAATGATAACCCAGCAATTTGGAATGAATGCATCCATGTTGGGGGAGGAGCAACTAAATTCTTTTGCAGAGAGTCTTGTATTAAAGAACAAGGAACAAACACAAAAGATATACGAACAACTTAATGAAGAAAAATTATTTGATTATATTCGAAATCAAGTGAAAACAAAAGAAAAAGAGATTTCACTTGAGGAGTTTAAAAAATTAGTGGAGTAAACAATTTCCCGCTTTTGGGTTTTTAACAGAAAACAGATATAAATACAAATAAATGAATTACGAAGAATTTAAGAAATACGCTGTTAAAGACAAAGGCTTTAGTAGCATGCACCTCGATAATTATTTCTCATCGACTGTCACCAATCTCACACCATACATTATAGAAGAACGCCCGATGAATGTACAGGCACTTGATGTGTTTTCAAGGTTAATGATGGACAGGATTATATTTCTTGCCAGCCCGGTTGATGATTATGTAGCCAGTATAGTTCAGGCGCAGTTGCTATTTATGCAATCTTCAGATCCGAAAAGGGATGTGCAATTGTATATCAACAGTCCTGGTGGAATGGTTTATTCCGGTCTTGGAATTTACGACACCATGCAAATTATAAGTCCTGATGTTTCCACTATTTGTACAGGAATGGCTGCTTCAATGGCAGCAGTACTTTTATGTGCCGGAGCCAAAGGAAAAAGAACAGCACTTCGCCACAGCAGGGTAATGATTCACCAACCGCTTGGTGGCGCGGGTGGACAAGCCAGTGATATAGAGATCACAACGCGTGAAATCCTGAAGTTAAAAACAGAATTGTACGAAATTATCAGCGAGCATACCGGAAAAAAAATGGAAGATGTTGAACGCGATTCCGATAGGGATTATTGGATGAAATCGAATGAAGCCCTGGAATACGGAATGATCGATGAAATACTTACAAGTACCAAGAAAGAGGACAAATCGTAATGGTAGGAGGAAAAGATAAAGGATTGAAATGCTCTTTTTGCGGAAGGCGAAAAGAGGAGGTGAAAATTCTGGTAGCTGGAATTGACGGACATATTTGTGAGAACTGTATTGTTCAGGCTCAGGATATCATTGATGAAGAGCTTTACCAGAAGGAAAATGAATTCCATTTCAATCTGCCTAAAACTATTAAACCAAAAGACATCTTTAAGTTTTTGGATGATTATGTAATTGGTCAGGATGAGGCTAAAAAATACCTTTCCGTTGCTGTTTATAATCACTACAAGCGCTTGAATCAGAAGAAAGATCAGGATGGAGTGGAAATTGAAAAATCCAATATACTGCTTGTAGGAGAAACTGGTACTGGAAAAACTTTATTGGCCAAATCGATATCTAAGTTTTTGAATGTCCCTTTTAGCATTGTAGATGCTACAGTGTTTACTGAAGCTGGATATGTGGGAGAGGATGTCGAGAGTATTCTTGCACGCTTGTTGCAGGTTTGCAATTACAATGTAAAATTGGCCGAAAAAGGTATTATCTATATTGATGAGATTGATAAAGTTGCACGCAAGGGTGACAATCCTTCTATTACCCGTGATGTTTCGGGAGAAGGTGTGCAACAATCTATGCTAAAACTTCTGGAAGGTACTGAAGTAAGTGTACCTCCACAAGGTGGGCGCAAACACCCCGAACAGAAAATGGTAAAGATTGACACTTCGAATATTCTGTTTATTTGTGGTGGAGCCTTTGATGGCGTGAACAGGCATATCGAAAAGCGATTGAATACGCAGTCAATCGGGTTTAATGCACAAAAGCGCAAGGACAGTGTTGATTCTGAAAATCTCTTGCAATACATCAGTCCGCAGGATTTAAAATCTTTTGGATTGATTCCAGAATTGATTGGCCGTTTGCCTGTGCTTACTTATTTGAACCCTTTAGATAAAAAGGCATTAAGAGCCATTCTTACTGAACCCAAAAATGCTTTGGTAAAACAGTATAAAAAGCTTTTCAGACTTGAATCTATAGAGCTTGAGTTTGAAGAGGCTGCATTGAATTATATAGTAGATCAGGCTTTTGAATACAAGCTTGGTGCTCGTGGTTTACGTTCTATTTGTGAGGCTATAATGACAGATGCAATGTTTGACCTGCCTTCTCAGAAAACAGATAAATTTATAGTTACTGAAGCCCATTGCAAGCAGAAATTAGATAAGAATATCTTGTCTAAATTGAGGGCAGCTTAAAAAGCTGTTCGTTGAGTACAGACAAAAAAGCGGGCTGGAAAATTTTCCAGCCCGCTTTTTTATATAGGTGCTGCATTTAGAATTATAATTCTTCTCCGGCAAGCTCTTTATCTTGCTTTTTCTTGTAGCGGTCAAAACCAAAGACTTTACTGACTTTAATACCAAAGAAAGCGAACCAGTCTCTGTTTATGGAACCTCTTCTTCCTGAACCAAAATCTGTGGCATGATTAGCTCCAGAGCTAGCAGATTCTTCTGAATTGGGTAATTTGTAGAGCGATTGATTGCTTACCAATTGAGCCATATGCCATTCTCCACCTTCTGTTTGAACAGTAGTGCTTCTACTTGGATCAGCAGCATTGTCACTAAAAGTAATTTCATCTTTTATAAATACACCACCGGTTTGTCCTGTTATGGTTGAATTTTGATCAACTATGGCCTGGTGCAAATTGGCCCTGTCGTAATAGTATCCGCTAACATCATCGAGATAATCAGTAAATGTAAGTCTAAAGCCGGCTTCAAGACCAATCACCCACGATTTTTGTATAATAAAATCAAAGGCTACTCCCATTGGGACAGAAATAGCTACTTTGCTATATTTTTCAGGTGGTTGTCTTCCGTTAATAGCAACACTATTGGGATCTGAATCAGGTCTTCCTACAGTCTGACCTTCTGTTCCTACTTCTCTCAAATTGATCCAAACATCTTTATCATCTATCTGATAATAGACCGGCTCATCATTGGCATTTCTGCCCAGCATAATCCTCGATTGAGGATTGTGATAAAATGCACTTATACCTGCAAATATACTGGGCGAGAATTTCTCTCCTTTTGAGATACCATACTGTAAAACGTGGAAGTGTAATAATAGACTTCCTTCAAAAATATCATTCCTGAAGTTTCCGTTTCTTTTTTGCCTGATTTGTTCCGGGTCGTTAATTTCAAGTCCTGAAATACGTGCATATAAAAAGCCTAATCGGGCTGAAAACCATTTGGAAATATTATATTGTGCATAGGCACCGAGGGATAAATTGAACTCATTTTTATCCATAAGTTTTGAGCTCATTTCACCCATATAGTTTGAGGCACCTGCCATAACCCCAACTTCCCAGGTTTTGGCCAAAGAGGTATAGGCACCCAGATAACTCAAGTCTCCCAATTCATTCAATGACTCTAAAGTTTCAAGATCTGTTTCTTCAGGAACATAGCCACCTCTGTTGCTGATAACCTCTGCAGGAGGGATATAAGTGCTTGCAAGCCCTTCCTGATACATTTTGCCGTAGCGGTTTATGGCATTTTGCTGTCCAATTGTAAAATCAGGTACTTCAAAGCCTTCCTGATCTTCAAAGCCCATTAGAACGAGATAACCCAGTGCATTTTTTAATATGGAAGAATTGGTCAGTTTAAAAGCATACACCGTATTGTCCTCATTGAATGAAGCATTGCTAATGCCAACATCGTTTGATACTATTTGATTGTTGATCGTATCGTAATAAACGGATTTCAGATGTTCATTTTCCAATTCTCTTACCGGTCTGTTAAAATAAACAGTAAATGAAACGTCTGCTGAACTCACATCAGGTATTTTCGCATAGTCTGGAACTGCTTCTCCATTAATTTCTACTTTATATATTTGTCCATGTGCACTGGCAGAAGGGGTGTCTTTAGTGTTGTTTGAAATCATTAATGGCAGAGAGTTATTCTGATAAAAATGATCAAAAGTTGAAGAAATATAATCAGGATCAGTGGATCTGAAGAAATTGTTCTCTATCATGAATTTTTCTCCGGATCCTTGTATTCCAAGACTAATTTCTCTTATAACAGTATCATTGCTTGCATTGATCTGGTAATTTCCAAATATTGAATTGTCCGTAATCTGGGCTTGAAATCTTTTATCTTCTTGATCATAAATTCCAAATAATGGGGTATTTGAAGGAATACCTTTATCTAATCCATAGACTACATTATTGCTGATCAGGTTATTTCTAAATCTCAGATCCATAATATTGTCCTGGAAATTTTCAATAAAAATTGATGCCCAGTTGTTGACGAAATTATTTTTAGAAAATACGAATTCTACTTTTTTATTCGCGGTGTTCTGAAATGTAACTAAAGGGCTGGATATGGAAATAGCAGATTCACCTGTATTAATTCCTTTGAAAATATTGTTTTCTATATTCACAGATGGTCTGTACCAATCCATGTCAAATTGCAAAGGCATTGTAAGTTTGTTGAAAGTAGCATAGCTGATATTGATGTTTTTGCTGTCGGATTCACCTCTTACAGTAATTCCTTCACCAAGAAATTCAGGGTTTTTAGAACTCAATACAACAAAATTATTTGGACTGCCTTCTATATTTAATCCACCCTCTACTACTATGGTTGTGTTTTCGTCAAACAGTATGGTTACATTGGCTGGAATGCTTAAAGTAGCTTGTTTATCAACTTTAACATTGTGCTGTACAAGATAAATTTTCCCTGAGCTCAAGGAGCGATCTGATTCAATAAAACCTTCCAATACTGTTGTGTCAGTATTTGCATTACTTCCTTCTGATTGAGCGAAGACAGTAGGAGGGCTGATTATTTGAAAAACCCCTAATATCAGAGTGATGGTTGCCAGTTTTTTAAAATCGAACATGATGATGTTTATTTAATATTAAATACTAAGGATTCAATTTCCTCATTTTTGCCGTTTGGCCCTTTTACAAAAATCTCTTCAAAAATAAAGATGTCACCAGGTTGAGCCAGATCAACTAATTCTTTGGCACGTCCTGTAAAATAAGAACCTTTTACCTTTTCACGAAATATTCCAAGTCCATTGGAATTAATATAGGTGATTTTGTACTCTACAACCCTGTAATTTGCATCATAAGGAAGGTTGTCCAATTCTACTTTTAATCCTTTCTGCTGTTTGAATAGTTTTGAAGGCATGTCACCTCCTACGCGATTGTAAACTTTAGCTGTTGGTTTAGGTAGTTCTTTGACCATAAATTTCTCAGTATTTACGGTTTTCATCGCACCATTTTTATCCGGTATTTTTAATGTGACATAGGCAAATCCAGTGCGGTTTACACGAGCAAAAAACTCTTCACCATTATCTATTATTTCTCCCTGGCTAATAGTGACTTCGTATTTCTCACGATTGTGCTCAGGGTGGTTTACTTTAATAGGATTATTCACTCCAACATATAAAACATTGAAATCTTTTTGACTGATGTGTGGCTGTGGATTAATTACATCGTAATTTATTTCAAAGGGGTATTCTTGAGTTAGGGTTTCATCTTGGATTTTACCTGATTCTTTGGCTTGTGGGTCTTTAGGAGCGGGATATCTGAATTTAACAACTCCTTTTACCTTAAACTCACCTATTTGACTGGTGTTCAGTTCTATTTCACCTACTCCGTTTTTAAATGCAAAACTATCGATTATATTTCCTGCATCATCATATTGATAAATCATTGCATCACCGAGTGATTGTTTTGGAATATTGGGTATAATTATCCGGGCGGTACCATCATCTCCAATGTCAAATACATCAAACTTGCGTACTCCTTTTTCTAACAAAATGGTGTCGAGTTCAACGGCTTCAGGCGTTGTCATAGAAACATCGAAACCTCTTTCTGTAATATCATAGTATTTTTTTATTACCATTGACTGTGAGAGTCGGATATCATTTTGAAATTTAGTGAGTAAAGCGATAACAGCATTTAATGGGACTTCATCGAAGTAATATTTCTCCCATTCCATTAGATTTCCATCTATTTTTCTGAGAGTATCTGTGGTAATAAGAACAGTGTCGAGCATGGCAGTTTCAGATTCGTCCATAAGGTTAAGCAGTTGGCTTTTGACTGTCTCCAATCTTTCTTTGATGTCCAAGGCCACACCATCTTTAATCATTTTCCGGTGAGACATGGTTGCATCTTTTGCAGATTTTATGTGCATTCCTCTGTATCCGCCCGATTCGATTATTAGACTGTTTTTTATGGAATCCAGAAAGTTAATAGTAGTGTCGCTGATCATCCGGGCTTTTTCAAGCTTGCTGTATATACCATGGTATTTAGCAGAATCAGCTTCCAAAACCCTTTTTAGTGTTTTTAGTGTTTGATTGTTTTTCTGCTCAATTCTGTAATTGGCCCTTTCTAGGGTTTTGTTCATATCAGTAAACAATTCAATGAAATCGAGTACCGGATTCATAAATACCATTCCGATCAATACCAAATAAAGCATATTGATCATTTTCTGTCGTAGTGATTGATTGTTTTGCATTCTCCTCGCGGTTAATGATATTTTGTATTAGAAAGTGGAATAAGTATGCCCGGGTGTTTGATCATGCTTCACGGTTGCCCATTACAGCAAGCATTTTTTCATAATACTTATTCATTTCAGCCACATTTTTATTCAATTTTGAAATTTCATGTTCAAAATTTTCAGTAGCAGATTGCAAACGGCTGATTTGGTCTTGCAGGTTTGCGGCTTTGGAGGCTTCAGCCATCTTGGTAATGTTCTGTTCCATCAACTCCATGCTTTTGCTGAGTTTTTCAACTACCTGGGGATCCATGTTGGCTTTTTCAATGGCATTTTCCACTGCTTTTTCCAATTGCTCGGCACTGGTTTCCCCTTCCTTGGAAAGTTGTGGGAAAACTTTCTCCCACTTGTATCCGGTGTCCACTTTTTCCCATGCAGAAACGAAAAACAGAATTGCCTCGGTGGATAATCCTACAAATAACATTTCATTGGCATATTCCCAGTGTAAAAACTTGAAAAGTACTCCTGTCAATACGATAGATGCTCCAATTCCATATGCCAGGTTAAATGCACTGAACTTTTCTCTCTTTTTAGTTGCCATAAGCATTCAAAATTTATTAGGGTCTTTTTTATAAGTGTGCTAATATAGCAATATTTTCAAAGAGTTATACAGACAGGTAGTGCATTTAAATCAAAAATAAGACACTAAATTAGTTTTAGTTTTGAATGCTACAGCCTAACTCTTTCCCCACATCCAAACAAATTCCTAACTTCATTTCCTTAAATCATCTTCTTACCTAATGTTCATAGACATTTTAAAGCGCTTGATTGGTCCTGCTGTGGGAATGGCTGTGGATTTGTTATTGCTAAAACAGGGTGTGGATGCAACAGTTGCGCACATGACTTTTGTTGTCCTCTGGATGGCCATTTGGTGGATCACTGAAGTGGTGCCGATTGCCATAACTTCTATGTTGCCGGTACTTTTGTTTCCTCTTTTTGGTATTATGAGTACTGCTGATGTTGCTCCGCAATATATGCACCATGTGCTGTGGCTTTTCATTGGTGGTTTTATGGTGGCTTTTGCCATGGAAAAATGGAATTTGCACCGCAGAATTGCTTTAAGAATAATATTGATGACCGGCAGTAATATCAGCGGGGTATTGCTTGGCATGATGTTGGCTTCATGGTTTTTATCAATGTGGATGTCAAATACTGCAACTACTATGATGATGTTGCCCACAGCAATTGCTGTTTTAACGCAATTAAATAAATCCTGTAGCGCACATGCTAAGAAGTTAGCTATAGGCTTGTTATTGGGAATAGCATATTCTGCTTCTATTGGCGGAATTGCTACGCTCATCGGTACACCCCCTAATTTGATTTTTCTTTCGCAGTTTCAAACCTTGTTCCCCGATCAACAGGCACCTACTTTTCTGGCCTGGTTTTTAAGAATGTTGCCATTAAGTATTTTAATGCTGGGGGCTGCTTATTTTTTGATAAAGTACATGTATTTCTCTGGGGTAGTTTTGCCAAAAGAAGAATTTCAATTATTCAGAAATGAGTACAAAAATCTGGGTGGAATGAAGTATGAAGAAAAATGGGTGTCTTTTCTGTTTTCATTGATGGCATTATTGTGGTTTACCCGTGCACCTTTGGATTTGAATTTTATCAAATTGCCTGGTTGGTCAGAATTGTTTGCACACCCTGAATATTTTAAAGATGGAACTGTTGCGGTTTTGATTGCTACTTTGTTCTTTTTAATTCCTAGTAAAGAAGGAAAAGGCAAACGCCTTTTGCACTGGGAAGATGTTAAGAAATTGCCACTGGAAGTAATTTTGCTTTTTGGAGGTGGTTTTGCTCTGGCCGCTGGTTTTCAGGAAAGCGGATTGAGCGAATGGCTGGCAGGGCAAATCAGCTTTGTGAGTGAAGTGCCTGTGTTTGTAAGTATTTTGGTGGTTTGCTTTTGTCTCACTTTTTTAACGGAAATGACCTCTAATATGGCGACTACGCAATTGTTTTTACCCTTACTTGCTGCAATAGCAGTAGGGGCAGGTATTTCTCCAGAATTATTGATGATCCCGGCTACCATCTCTGCTTCATTTGCGTTTATGTTGCCGGTAGCAACTGCGCCCAATACAATAATATTCGCATCGGGTCATTTGCAAATAAAGGATATGGCAAAAACGGGGATATACCTCAATTTAACAGGTGTACTGATTACAACAATTTATATGCTCTTAACTTCCTGAATTAAGCAAGTTGTTCAGTGTGGGTTTGCTCAGCAGAACTTATTGAAGGGTCTTCAATGGTTCCATCTGATGGGGAAAAGCTGGTGTATAGTGCAAATATTGTAAATGCTACTACAAATCGGCCTATCTTTTTCATGGTTCCTGAATTTTTCATGGCTATAGTTTTTTGGTTGTTTCCCATTTTACGAAAGCCATAAAAAAAGGTTACACTTTGCTGAAAAATTTTGCATGCCAGCTCTGGGAGAGCGGAACCTCCCATTTTTCAAGCCATTCGGCTTTGTTGTTTACCAGGTTGTTGAATACTATTGTATCCTCATTTACTGCTCCAGATTCCAACATTTTTTCAAAAGTTTCCTGGTCAGCAGATTCTACAGGGCTGTTTTTGTCTTTTCGGTAAGTAATGTGCAATCGCTGAAAGAAATCACATTTGAGCGTGAGTTGAGCAGAACGCACAAAATTTACAGATGCATCAATTGAGCATCCTGAAGCTTGTGCCTGTGCTTCATCAATCATAAAAATCAGAAAGTAATTGTGTAATACTGCAGCTTCGGCTTTTAAGCCTTTGCCATGTGCTGCCCAATTGGCCACAAAATCATTGGCTTCTGATTGCAGCCATTCGGCATGTGGATCTTCTAATCTGTGATTGCTTTGGTAAATCCACACTCTTGCGTGGTCGGGAATGTTTTCAAAAACTGCCATTTATTTTTTGTTTACAAACCCTCGCTTTTGGCCATTAGTTCAGCCAAATCCAAAACTTTAACTTCATTTTGCTTGTCTCTTTCTTTGATGCCATCTCCAAGCATGGTCATGCAGAAAGGACAAGCTGCCGCAACATATTCTGATTTACTGTCCAGCATATCTTCCGTGCGTTCCTGATTGATCCGTTTGTCTCCTTTTTCATCTTCCTTGAACATTTGCGAGCCACCGGCTCCACAGCAAAGCCCTTTGGTTCTGCAGCGTTTCATTTCTACCAATTCTGCATCCAATGCTTCCAGAACTTTTCTTGGTGCTTCATAAATGTCATTGGCTCGTCCCAGGTAACAGGAATCGTGATAGGTGATTTTCTTGCCTTTGAAAAATCCGCCTTCTTTTAGTTTGATGCGGCCTTCATCTATCAGTTGCTGGAGATAAGCCGAATGATGTATCACTTTGTAATTTCCACCCAGTGCAGGATATTCATTTTTCAATGTATTGAAGCAATGCGGGCAGGTAGTAACGATGTTTTTAACATTATAGCCGTTCAGAACTTCAATATTGGTAACGGCCTGCATTTGAAACAGGAATTCATTACCGGCTCTTTTGGCGGGATCGCCTGTGCAGGATTCCTCGGTGCCTAGCACAGCAAATTTAATCCCCACATGATTCAGGATTTTTACAAATGCCTGGGTAATGGATTGTGCTCTTTGATCAAAGCTTCCGGCACATCCTACCCAGAATAATACTTCAGGTTCTTCACCTTTGGCCGACATATCGGCCATTGTTGGAACTGTATTGCTCATATATTTTTACGCTTTTCCTTTTTCTAATTCATCAGCCCATTTCAATCTGTCTGTTGGAGAAAACTGCCATGGAGCTCCGTTATTTTCAATATTGTTAAACATTAGATTCCATTCTTCCGGAGAATTGGAATCTTCCATAATTAAATGTCTGCGCAATTCAAAAATAATATCCAATGGATTGATAGAAACCGGACATTCTTCTACACAGGCATTGCATGTTGTACATGCTCTTAATTCCTCAGTAGTGATATAATCCCCAAGAAGAGATTTATTGTCGGTGAAATCAGGGCCGTGCTCATCTATGCCTTTTCCCACTTCTTCCAGTCTATCACGGGTGTCCATCATTATTTTACGGGGAGATAGTTTTTTGCCGGTCTGACTGGCCGGGCATGCAGCACTGCATCTTCCACATTCGGTACAGCTGTATGCATCCAAGAGGTGTTTCCAGTTCAGGTCTTGAACATCTTTGGCTCCAAATTTTTCAGGAACTTCTTCTTCTCCACCCTCTGAAGCTTCAGGTTCTGCATAAGGATCGGCATTGGGATCCATCATCAATTTTACTTCATTGGTGACAGCCTCCATATTGTTCAGTCTGCCTTTTTCAAATAGCCTGCTGAAATATACATTTGGAAATGCCAGCATGATATGCAAATGCTTTGAGTGGGGAATGTAAACCAAAAAAGCAAACACCCCTAAGATGTGTCCCCACCAGCCAATGCGCTCTAAAATTTTCAATGTATCAGGGCTAAAATTCGCAAACAAAGGCATTAAAGCACCACTGATTGGAAAACCATAATCCTCGCCAGTTAAAGCTTTTTCACGAGCCATATCTGCACCATTCATCAAGAATATGCAAATGATTAAATACAACTCTACAAAAAGGATGATATTGGCATCCAACTTAGGCCAGCCATTCATTTCCGACATGGTTAAGCGGGGAACTTTTAGTAAATTTCTTCTTGCCAGGAAAGCAATGGTTGCAATAAATGCCAAAATGGATAAGGCCTCAATTGTAGTAATGATGCCGATGTAAATTCCTTCGCCTATTGCAGATCCTTCTACCAAATTGAAAAACAAGCGGTGTTTTCCGGTAAATCCATCGATAAGAATTTCTATCAACTCTATTTGGGTAATCAAAAACGCAACGTAAATGGCCAAATGCAGAAAAGCCGGAATTAGATTTTTGAACATTTTTTTCTGCCCAAAAGCAATCAGCAGCATTCTTTTAAACCGCTCGCTTTTGTTGTCGTCAATTTGCTTTGGTCTGCCAAGTTTGATGTTTCGGTAAATAAACTTTGCCTCCTTGAAAAAGAGAAAAAGTGTCAATGCAAATACAAGTATAAATACGATAATCTGAACTAACTCCATATTTTCTGCTGCGCTTTTAGAGGGTCTAAATTACTTGTATTAATTCACTTTTTAAAGAAATGCAGTATTATTTGCTAAATTTAGAATTGATACAATTAAGATGTGGTGTTGTTGATAAATCGCGGTGAAAGTATAATAAAATTCAATAAGTTTGATTTGTTGACAAAGTTTAAGGTCTAAAATTCAAGATTCTGAAACTGCCTTAAATGTTGATTAGTATTTTATAGTAAAAGCTCAAAATTGTCTTATGATCAGGTATTGCATCTTTCTTTTATTGCTCAATAGCAGTTTTTTACTTTTTGCTCAGCAAAACAGCAAATTAGACTTATTCTCCAGAAGTCTGATCAACAGTGAGAAATTTCAGAAAAACGACCTTAATCTTTTTGTAAAAGGCGAAACTTCTGCTGTTGAAAAAGTAGTAGTAAAACACGGGGGATATTACAAATACGGTGTTGACCAATACCATCACATCAATATTCCACTTTCGCAATTAGAACCTTTTCTGGATGAATCGGCCATCATTGCTGTGGAGAATGCAGATATTCCGGTAGTTCCATTGGCAGATACGGCCATCATTAAGAACAATATATTGCCCATTCACCAGGGAGCAGCCCCTTTAAGCCAAGCCTATACCGGAAAAGATGTTATTGTTGGAATAGTGGATTTCGGCATTTGGTTTGAACATGAAGATTTTATAAAACCCAATGGCCAAACTCGGATTAAATATATATGGGACCAAAGGGTGAGCAATGTAAATAGCCCGGCACCATATAATTATGGACAGCAGTGGAACCAGGTAGATATTGATCAGGGCAATTGTACGCATTTTGAACAACCTGTTGGGACAAATGGACATGGCACTACTGTTTCAGGAATTGCGGCAGGAAATGGCAGAGCCACAGGTCGATTCAAAGGTATGGCTCCAGAATCTGATCTGATTGTAGTTGCATTTAATTTCGAAGCCACATTTCTAAGCAGACTTATTGATGGTATAGATTATATTTTCAAGAAAGCGGACGCTATGGGCAAACCTTGTGTAATCAACGGCAGCCTGGGCACCTATTTTGGCTCACGTGACGGCACGGATATGGCTTCTAAAATTGTAGATGGATTGTTGGAAGAGCGTTGTGGAAGAGCAGTGGTTATGGCCAATGGCAATGCCGGAGGATTTAATTATCACCTGGGCTATGAGGTAACGGCAGATACGGCTTTTACATGGTACAGCTACACTAATGTTTTGAATAATGTTTCAATACAATTGTGGTCTGATACAGCAGATTTCGACAGTGTGTATTTTCAGATTTCGGCTGATGATCCCGGAGCTGGTTCAGCACCTGCTACATTGGCGGCTACGGATTTTTTCAATATCAAGCAGGATTTTAATCTAGAGCCTGGAAATTTAACCGAAACCATCAGTGAAAACTTGGTAGGAGTTGGCAATGTAGTTATCCGTGCAGAATTAAAAGAAGATGGTTATTATTACCTTGATTTTAATATTGCGGCAAGTAATTCTTCTCATTACTGGCGATTGAGCACTACCGGAACTGGTTCTTTTGACAGTTGGGGAAGTCAGGTGCTTATTGGCAATTCCAATATTGTCCAAAATGTCCCTTCTGTAAATGACATGCCTGAAATTGTGAACTACAAGTTTCCCGACAATCAAAAGAGCATGGTTAGTAGCATACAGGCTTCAGATAAAGTGATTTCTGTGGGGAATTATGCCAACAGAACTGATTACCTGGATGTGGATTCAAACCTAGTTATAACCGGTGAAGCCGCATTTGTGAATCAAATAAATCCGACTTCGAGCTTGGGCCCAACAAGGGACGGCAGGACAAAGCCCGATATTTCGGCAACTGGAAGTACTACTATTGCCACCGGCAATCAGGCACAGATCAATATTTCTTTGGGAAATAGCGATCGCCAAAAAGTAGCCATTGGTGGCAAGCATTTTAGAAATGGAGGTACCAGTATGGCCTCGCCTGTAGTGGCTGGTTTTGCTGCTTTGTTTTTTGAAAAAAATCCCGATGCATGTTTCAGGGAAGTAAAAGATGTAATCATCAATTCAGCCAAGCAGGATACTTATACCGGCAATCAATTGCCCGACAATACCTGGGGCTATGGCAAATTGAATGCTTTTGAGGCCATTCAATTGAATTACACCTATGGCTGCAAAGACACTTCAGCACTCAACTACCAGGCTGGCCTGGATTTCGATGACGGTTCTTGTATTCCAAAAGTCTATGGCTGTACCGATCCTTTCGCTATTAATTATGATGAAGATGCAAATACTGATAATGACAGTTGTTTTTATCAACCCGATCCAAATGATACTACAAATATTTCTATAGCAGGTCAAAATGCATTGAGTATAAAAGTATTTCCAAATCCGGTGTCGGGCGATCAGGAGTTAATGCTCAAATTTGAGGGCAAAGCAGATTTTCCACTGAATTTTCAAATCATGGATTTGACAGGAAAAATTGTACTTAAAAGAATTTTACAAAATGAGCTCAATCGAATTTCATTAAAAAAGGCAGCTTTGCAAAATGCGCTGTATTTTTACAGCATTAATGATGGACAGCAATTAATTCACCAGGGAAAAATCAGTGTTCAATAGGACTATGAGCAAGCAACAATCACTAATTATAGATAAAAAAAACGTACAGCAGAAAATCACGCGTATTGCCTATCAGATATTAGAAGACAATTACAAGGAAAATGAAATTGTGTTGATAGGAATCCGGAACAAAGGCTACTTGGTAGCAGAAAAGCTAAAAAAAACTTTGGAGAAAATAAGAACGACCAAGGTACAGCTTTTTGAAATTAAGCTGGACAAAAAGCAGCCCAATAAAAATGAAATCGAGTTTGATTTTGACCCAACAGAGATCAAAAACAAATCCATTGTGCTGGTAGATGATGTGGCCAATACTGGCAAAACGATTTTTTATGCCCTTTCCACTTTAATGGACCACAATTTTAAAAAGATTCAGATTGCGGTGTTGATTGATCGCGAGCACAAATCCTTTCCCATTCGCGCTGATTATGTAGGCATGAGTCTTTCAACCACCCTAAAAGAACATGTGGAGGTGATGATTGATAAGGACGAGACGGCTGTTTATTTGAGTTAGTAGAGCGATTTGTGGAATTCCATATCCTTTCTCTTCCTTCTTTTTAGAATTCTTTTGGAACTGCTTCTTTCTGCTCTTGCCCTAAATGGATTTGAAAAAATATAGTTGGCCTCTAGACCAAACGCTAATGTACTTGGAGTAATCGTTCCACGGGTTTCGTCTGTAGTATTTGGCAGAAATTGAAAATTTCCTTGGTAGTATTGATACCTGTTGTAAAGACCAAATTTGAAGAATGCGCCAATTTGTAAAAAGCCAAATTTTTTAAATGCAAATTCATACATAGTGCCAATTTCAGCATCAAATTTAATCCTGTTGTCAGGGTTTACGATTATCTCTTCTTGATAGGCTATAAACTCAGGTGTAGTCGAGTTTTGAAAGTCATAAGATATTGTGCTACCATAATTAATGATTCCAGTCCAGTAAAGTGCGCCTCCCAATCGCAAAGAAAGGCTATGTTGCTTTAGGATCAAGGGCCTGTATTCCAAGTAAAGTGGTATTGAGGCACCGGATTCTATTTCATGTGGAAAATCGTGATAGTCATTATATTCTGAATCATAAACTGGATAGTATTCCTTAAAAATGGATTTATCGATATCTATTCTGTTTTTCACTTTTTTGTTTCCATAACCAAAACCGAAGCTGATTGAAAGTCTTTGATTGAAATTGTTTCGCCACATCAGCCTGATTTCGTAAGAGGCTGTAGTTTGGGTCTTGATGTTCAGTCCATTTGCTAAAGGTGCGTCTAAATTTATTTTTGATGGTAGGTAAAAAACCGGTCGCGATGTAATGTATAAATTGCCCTTTCTTTCTGCATAATATTTATTTCCAGCAGCACTATCCCTTGAAAAGAATAATGTGATTGAGAGAATAAAAAAGAGGAGTTTAAGATTGCCAAGCATTATTCTAAGATAAGGCAAATTGAATTGAAATTAAATGTAGAGTTTATGTTTTTTTGATGTCAAGTTACTTTTCAAACCTCCCCAAATCCACCTCTTTCATCAAGGCCTTTTCCTTTAGTAGGAATGAAAACATCATTTTGCTAAAATAAGGTGCCAAGGAAAAGCCCTTGGTGCCCATACCGTTGAAAATATAAAGATTGGAATATTTGGGATGAACGCCCAGAACAGGCCTGCGGTCTTTGATACTGGGTTTGATGCCGCCTTTGTGATCAATAATTTCAAAGGGCAGCGCTGTCATCTTTTGGATTTTCTGCATGAAGATGTCATACGTATGCTGGCTTGGGCTATCATCTTCAAAATTCCAGCTATTGGCACTGCCAAAATAATATTGGCCATTCTCCAAATGGTAAATGAACAAGCCTTTTTTATAGACTTTGTCTTTTGGCAAATCGGGCATGGATAGCAACATGCGCTCGCCTTTGTTCAGGTTGAAGGGCACATAATTAAAGAATGGATTTTTAACAGCCGCTGCTCCTTCACAGAAAATGATATTTTCTGCCTCAATTTCTTCATACTGAATACCCGTATCTTTTATTTCCAATTTGCTGTAATCAAATTCAGTGAAATGTATTTTTCCTATTTTCTGCAAATAAGCCCTGTATTTATTGATCAGGTTTTTACTGTCAATGCGATAGGCATTGGAAATGGAAATACCGCCCCGCTCATTCAGGAAAAGGGTTTCCTCATTTTCTGGCAATGGTTTTAGAAAAGGCTGTAGTTCAGGGAAATCCTTTCGTTCCTCATAAAATTGCACATCCTCCGGATTGATAAAATAGCGATGGATTGTTGCGGGTTTTA
The DNA here is from genome assembly GCA_040877935.1 of Chitinophagales bacterium. Lineage (NCBI taxonomy): Bacteria > Pseudomonadati > Bacteroidota > Chitinophagia > Chitinophagales > Chitinophagales bacterium. The sequence continues at coordinate 21,790 of JBBDNB010000033.1, read as the reverse complement.
TAATTGGAATATCGAGCAACTTTTCTAAATCCTGATAAATTTTCCTTGCCTCGGGAATCAATTCATCTATCAACCAGGATTTTACGATGCGCTTGCCCGTAACAGGATTGATCAGAGCCCCAGCAATGTGCGAAGCGGTATGGCTTTCGTTTTTATCTATAATTAGAAAGTCCTCACCTGCCTGCATGAGCCGAAAACTCAAAAGCGTACCTGCTATGCCCTGCCCAATAATGAGGTGTTTGATTTTTTGATTTGTAGATTGGATGATGTGCTGATTTTGCAAATGAATTAAAACAATTCAATAAAGATATTAATTCTTTAAATGAACAGCATTTCAGAAATACCAAACAGAAAGAATAGACTGACTGTGGATATGATCCGATCATTGGAAAACTTTTTACATATATCTGCCTCTGTGCTGGTAAACAAATATGAGTTGATGAAGTAAATAGAATAAATCAAGACACGAGCTGAAAGATTGCGCCAGCAATGGGCTAAATTTTAGAAAAATTAATTTGTGCATCTGACTGCCATCAGGCAAGTTTCGTGGCAATCCATCACTGCGCCAAAACCTTACTCTCCGCTGCTGCAAGCCTTTGGCTCGTAACATAAATTGCATAAACAAAAGTTCTTTTTTAGAGAACTTTTGTTTAGCTTTATCTATTCTCGGCTATGAAAAGAATTATTGCAAAAAGAACTTTACGTGAATTTTGGCAAAAACATCCTATTGCAGAACAGTATATAAAGACATGGTATGAAACTGCAAAGGCTTCAAATTGGAATTCACCTGCTGATGTAAAAAGTACCTATGCCAATGCAAGTGTTTTAAAAGATAGCCGTGTGGTTTTCAATATAAAAGGAAATTCCTTTAGACTGGTAGTAAAGATCAACTATGAAAGGCAATGGGCTTTTATAAGGTTTATTGGAACCCACGCTGAGTATGACAAAATAAATGCTGACACCATATAAATAGCGTACTATGAAAATTCAACCTATAAAATCAGAGAAAGATTACGATCAAGCCTTAAATAGACTTGAAGTAATATTTGATGCCTCGCCCAACTCCAAAGAAGGGGATGAAGCAGAAATCCTGACTTTGTTAATTGAAAATTACGAGAACCAATTCCACCCGATTGAAGCACCGGATCCTATTGAGGCGATAAAAATCAGGATGGAGGAGCTGAACCTCAAGCAAAAAGATTTGGTAGGAATAATTGGCAGCAAGAGCAGGGTTTCGGAAATACTAAACAAAAAGAAAAGACTGACGATAGATATGATCCGGTCATTGGAAAACTTTTTGCATATATCTGCCTCTGTGCTGGTAAACAAATATGAGTTGATGAAGTAAATGGCTGATTATGCAATAAGCAAATGTGGAAGAGGTGTGGCAGCCATTACCATTCCTGGTAAGATAAACCATCAATATACCTGAAATGCCTATCCCGCCCGGCTAAAGGGATATTGTTTTTGATGGAAATGGCTGCGATCCAAATATCATTCTCTGGTATTGGAGTACCTTTTAGTTTTAATTCCCTTTTGATTTTCCCATATTCTTCAGAAGCAAGCACATCACAATCCAGTATTGGACATGTTTCAATCAACTGCTCAATTCGTTTAATATTAGTTTTTACTTTAGTGGAGTTATAGGCACCATAGTACAATTCACCTATTACAATGGAGGGGATATAGATTTGGCTGCATTCTTTTACCCTCTTCATTATGCCCTCATCATTGGCAAATACCTTAATTACAATTGTAGTGTCAAGCACGTATTTACCATTCATTGGAATCGATTTGTTCACAGCCATCCTCAATAGCGGCCTCCATTAATTTCAGGTCTTCTTTATCAATTGTACCGGCCAGACGCATAATACCGTGTTCTTTATCAGCTTTCCTGTACAATAATGATTTGATAAAAATCAATAAGTGCTTCAATTGTTTTTTGCTCAATTGATCCAATGCACTTAATATTTCCTGTCTGATTTCTAATTTTTCCATAATTCTAAAATAGAAATTCCTTTTTAATTTATTAAGTTCATTTGAAACCAGTGTTTGGACAAATACAAAAGCAGGGTTTCAAAAATACCAAACAAAAAGAAAAGACTGACCGCAGATATGATCCGGGCATTGGAAGGCTATTTACATATTTCTTCGGCTGTGCTGGTAAGCAAGTAAGAGTTGATGGAGGAGGTAGCTATAGCGCAGCAAAGCTTAAAAAATTATTACCTTAACTGGATGTTTGAAAATTTTAAAATATTTAAAGAGGGATTGAAACTCATAACCTACTTTTCCTTAGTTATACTTATAGGATGTAATGGCAACGAATCCAATAACACTCAGAAGCAAATCAAAACAGAAAAGGATTCTTTAGAGATAGAGAACCCTGTTGCTGAAACTGAGGATGCTTCTATGGCTGAAAAATCCCAAGTAAAGGAAACTAATACCAAAAGAAGACCTGAGTATGTGTATGTTAGAGCAAAATTTGGTTTGAATTATAGAGATGCACCTAAAGGAGAGAAGCTTGGTAGTTTTTCGTTAGGGGATCGTTTAGAAATTGTAGAGTACACCGGAGTTAATGATTTTGTTATTGAAAGTGAAGATACTTTGTCTGGGGAATGGTTAGGTGTGAGAAACGAAAATGATACTGTTTATGTATTAAGTGCATTTGTGACTTATTCAAATGAGTTTTTACAGTATTACCAGCGTCCAAGAATATATATTGCTGGAGGATATTCTGATAATGATGGTAAGCCAATATCAGGTTTTTTGAATTTATCACAGTTTGTTTATTTATCTAGAATGGTCAAGGATTACGAGGGTATTGACATACCAGAATTTCCTAATCAACATGTAGGAAAAAATCCTATAAAATTAGGTGAAAATTATAGGAAAAAACTCCTAAGCTTATTGGAAGTATCTGAAACTGATACAGTTTATATCTATAATATTAAGTTAGACTCAATATTCACTTACAAAATAAAAGATTTAGAACTCATTGCTCCTGTTAATATCTACTCGATAGGAGATAACGACTTATCTGAACACGATTATGAAATTGGCTTTCTGTTAAGCAATTATGATGTGGACGGCATGAATTTCGCCTATTTGGGTAATAAAAATATCTTCCAAACTGGAACGAGAAAAGCAATTATATGGGAAGAAATTGAGCTCAGTGATTTTCCTTTTGAACTTGATTCCAATGAATTATCTGGTAATTCATATAGTTTTTTATATGATGGGTTTGAACTTTACTTACTTAATTCGAGGCGTCACCTAGTAATTGTAGATTCAAAATCACAAAAAATAATTAAAGAGCTATTTTTTACTTCTTCAGAAGGTGTTAGCTTAGTTCCAATAAATACAAAAAGTAACAAAGAAAATTATCAGGCACAATGGATAGGAAGAATTTTCAAAGATAAGCCTCCTGCCTTTTTTCGATTTCAAAATTATTCTTTCGGGTGTCCAGTCATTCAATTTGTAAGTGAGAAAGAACCTTCAATTGGAATACTTTGTGACAATAGGCATTAATGCTTTCCCTGCTAATGTCAGCTTTTAGCGAAATAAAGACACTAGCTGAAAGCTATCGCTCAGCAATGAGTCTCTATTTTAGAAAAATTAATTAGTGCACCTGACTGCCGTCAGGCAAGTTTTGCGGCAATTTTCTACTGCGCCAACACCCTCGCCAACTCTTCCAATCCCTTTTCTATTTTTTGGTGGTGTTTGATGGATTTTTCAAAATCGGTAAAGGTCATTTGGCCATTGACCTCGCCCACCATTACTTTATTTTTTCCTTCTGCCAATGCCTGTACTGCTGCCACGCCCAGTCTTGAGGCCAGTACCCGATCGCTGCAACTCGGGCTGCCCCCGCGCTGTATGTGCCCCAGGATGGTCACCCGTGTATCGTAATCATTGTTGCGGGCTTTCACCTGCTTGGCAATTTCAATAGCTCCACCCGTATCATCGCCCTCGGCCACAATTACTATGCTGCTGTTTTTATTGCGTTTTTTCCCATCCTTTAGAATTTGCAAGAGTTCGTTTACATCCGTTTTGTTTTCGGGAATCAAAATGGCCTCGGCACCACAGGCAATACCGCTCCTAAGCGCGATAAATCCTGCATCCTTGCCCATTACCTCCACAAAGAACAGGCGGTCGTGGGAATCGGCCGTATCCCTGATTTTGTCCACAGCATCTACTACCGTGTTCAGCGCTGTATCATAACCTATAGTGCGGTCGGTGCCGTAGAGGTCGTTGTCAATGGTGCCGGGAATACCGATAAATGGAATATCGTGTTCCTGCTGGAATATTTTGGCTCCGGTAAAAGTGCCGTCCCCGCCAATGGCTATTACCGCATCTATCTCGTTTTTTCTCAATTGTGCAGCCGCTTTGGCCCGGCCTTCCTTTTCCATAAAATCTTTGCTGCGGGCAGATTTTAAAATAGTCCCGCCTTTTTGGATAATATTGCTGACATCCCGCGATTCCAATAGTTTGATTTCGCCTTCTATCATACCCTGGAAGCCTCTGTAGATACCGTAAACATCTACATTGAAACTTACCCCGGCCCTTACCACTGACCGGATACAGGCATTCATTCCGGGCGAATCGCCACCTGATGTAAACACTGCAATTTTCTTTATTTTTGGCATACAATTAAGATTTATGAAAAAGATACTGATTCTATTGTTTGTAGCTGCTGTTTATTTTGCCTGTAATTCCGGATCTGAGCAAAACAAGGACAAAACTACTGACAGCAATGCCGCTGAAATTAAGAAGGATTCACTGATTTTGGAAAGAGGAATGCAAATAAGTGGGCAGGCACAAGGCAAATTGGCCGGAAAACTGATGCAGGCCGTTCAGGACAGTGGCGTTGCTTATGCCCTGCAATTTTGTTCTGTGGAGGCTTTGCCTTTAACGCAATCCGTTGGGGAAGAGCAAGGCGTGAAAGTTTCCCGCGTGAGCCACAAACCCCGCAATCCATTAAATAGAGCTAATGAAGCGGAAATGAATATTATCAAAAACTATCAAAATATAGTGGCGCAGAATGCAGAGCCCAAGCCGCAGGTGGTGGAAAAGGAAAATCATTTTCTGTACTACAGCCCTATTGTGATTCCGGCAAATTTGTGTTTGAAGTGCCACGGTGAACCTGGAAAAGACATTGCCGAAGAAGATTTTATTACCATTCAAATGCTTTATCCCGAAGATCAGGCCACAGGTTTTGCACTGGGCGATTTACGGGGCATGTGGAAAATACGTTTTGACAAAGCTGCGCTATGACTTACATCAATTTAGATTTTCTGAACAACTATGTGCGCTACGGTTTCCGGGTATTGTTTATTCTTGTACTGGCCTATCTGTTCAGTCGTTTTTTGCGCTATATTGTCAATCGCTATTTTCAGCGTACAGACAACCGTTTTCATGCTGATCAAACTAAGGTCAATTTTTTTAAAAATGCCACAAGTTTTATTGTTTTTAGCGGAGCAATCACACTCGTATTTTACAGCATCCCGGCATTGCGTTCCATTGGAGTTACGCTTTTTGCCAGTGCCGGTATTTTTGCGGCCATTTTGGGCTTTGCTTCCCAGCAGGCTTTTTCAAATATCATCAGCGGAATTTTTATTGTCTTCTTCAAGCCTTTCAGGGTAGGGGATACGATAAAAATAGGTGTGGATGTTTTTGGTACAGTAGAGGATATTACCCTTCGACATACGGTGATCAAAAGTTTTGAAAACAGGCGGATTGTTATTCCAAATTCTATCATTAGCTCAGAGACTATTGTCAATTCCAACCTGACGGACGAGCGCATGTGCAATTTCATTGAGTTTGGTATCAGCTATGATTCGGATGTGGATTTGGCCTTTAAGATTATTTGTGAAGAGGCTATGAAACACCCCAATATTATAGATGGTAGAAGTGAGGAGGACAAAGCCAATGGAGTACCACAGATTGCAACTCGTGTGATGAGTTACGGGGATTTCACCGTGAATATTCGTGCCTATGTATGGACGCAGGATTTTGGGAAAGGATTTGACTTGCGCACGGATTTGAATAAAAGCGTGAAAGCTCGATTTGACAAGGAGGGCATAGAAATTCCATTCCCGTACAGGACTATTGTTTATAAAAAGGATTTGCCGCCAAATAAGTAGAAAGCATGTGTCGTAGAAACTTATTTTAAAGACCATGCAAAAAACACATTACACCCGCGAGTATTTGCACCATTTTTTCTATTTTTGGTGCAAATGAAAAAGATATGGGACAAAATGCACCACATAATAAATCTGAAGGTCCGGCAGGGAGGCTTGCAAAACTTCCTCCTCAGAGAGAAAAAGTGGAAACCATTGAAATCCTTAGGCAAACGAATAAATCAACGGCAGCATTGGCTGAGCTAAAAGGGATTGCACAAAGCATTCCTAATCAGGCAATGTTGGTCAATGCGATAGTTCTTCAAGAAGCAAAAGACAGTTCTGAGATTGAGAATATAATCACAACACAGGATGAACTTTACAAAGCTTTAACAGTAAATAAAACCAATGTTTCAGCAGAAACGAAGGAAGTTGTAAACTATCGTAAAGCCATATTCCATGGATTTGATCTTGCAAAAAGCCAGGGTTTTATAAGAGTAAATGACATAGTAAGCATTCAACAAAAATTAATTGCCAATACAGCCGGAATAAGAAACACACCCGGTACAGTATTGAAGAATGACACAACTGGGGAAATCGTTTACACACCACCACAAGACAAAGCAGAAATACTCGATCTTTTGTCTGACGTTATTAGTCATTTTAACAGGCAGGATGATTTGTCGCCTTTGATCAATCTGGCAATATTGCATTATCAGTTTGAGAGTATCCACCCTTTTTACGATGGTAATGGAAGAACCGGTAGGATTTTAAACATATTGTATTTGATACTAAACGGATTGATAGATGTGCCAATTCTATATTTGAGTTCTTATATCATTGCAAATAAACCAGAATATTATCGACTTTTGAACCAAACAAATAGGACTGGAAAATGGGAAGAATGGATACTATTTATGCTCAGGGCAGTTGAAAGCACCTCAAAAGACACAATTACAAAGATTACAAATATAAGAGACCAGTTAGACTCAACAATAATTAAAGTTCAGGAAAAAGCACCTAAATTGTTTAGGAAAGAGCTTGTGGAGCTGTTGTTTGAGCAGCCCTATTCGAAAATTGAATTCGTTGTAAATAGGCTCGGTGTAGAAAGAAAGGCAGCATCAAGATACTTGAAAGAATTAGAGGATATTGGTATAGTTGAATCCCAAAAAGCAGGAAGAGAGGTATTATATATAAACAAGGATTTGATTGAAATACTTAAGAAATAATGCAAGAAAATTTAATTCACATATCGCCTCTTCAATTACTTAATATTATTTTAAGGATATGCACAATCCCTGTCTTTCCCTGTCAAACGACTCTGATGAGTGTCGGACTCCGTCAGAACAGGCAGAACCTTCGAAAACTTAAACATAACTGATGATAAAGAATACAATAGCCCTGCTTTTCACAATAGTTGTTTTTATGGGAGAAATTTCTGCCCAGGGCACTTTCCTTCCGCTTGGCAGCGATGCCTATATGCTGATAGATAGAATGGACATTCAGTACAGTAAGGTGCAGCCGACCATCCACACTAATTTTAAGCCCTATAGCAGAAAATGGGTAGCGGAATATGCCCAAGAGATCAATGCGCAGAATATTAGCGGAGATGCACGTTTTGAGTATAATTTGGCTTGGCTGTATCGCGAGAATACCGAATGGCTGAAAGATACCATTGTAAAAAGCGAAAAACCCATTTTGAAATATTTCTATACGGAGCCAGCGGCATTTGCATCTGTAGATAAAGGACCGTTTAAATTGCGGATAAACCCTGTTTTGCACTTTGAAGTAGGGAAGGAGTTTGGAGCAGACAAGTTGCGATTTTTTAATTCCAGGGGTGGTGAAATGCGCATGTACATCAAGAAAAAAGTTAGTGCCTATTTCTTTTTGGCCGAAAACCAAATGCGCAGAATGTCTTTTGTGCAAGACAAAATCCGATCAGACCAGGCCATTCCCGGTGAAGGATATTGGAAAGAGTACCGAGGCGATGCGCAGGATTTCTTTACTGCAAGGGGCTATATCACTTTCAATTTGCTCGATCATATTGATGTGCAGTTTGGTCACGATAAGAATTTTATTGGCAATGGAATGCGTTCTCTAATACTTTCTGATTTTGGTGCCAATCAGTTTTTCATGAAACTGCAAACCAGTATCTGGAAGATTCGCTATACCAACTTATATACGGAAATGACTGCCACATACAATCGCGGTGGCGACCGACTGTTGGACAAAAAGTACATGACCCTGCACCATTTGAATGCCAGTATCAGCCATTGGTTGGAGATTGGGGTGTTTGAATCGGTGATTTTTTCCCGCGACAATGGCTATGATTTTCAATACCTGAATCCCATTATTTTCTATCGATCTGTGGAATTGGGATTGGGAAGTCCCGACAATGTGTTGCTTGGCTTGGATTACAAGGCCAATATTGCCAGAAGATTTCAATTGTATGGACAGTTTGTATTGGATGAATTCAATTTTTCAAATGTATTGGCGGGAAATGGCTGGTGGGCCAATAAATTTGCCATTCAAACTGGCCTGAAATACATCAATGCCTTTGGCTTGGATCAACTGGATTTGCAGATGGAATACAATTGGGTGCGCCCATATATGTATTCACAAGGTTCGCCAGAAATTACCTACACCCATTACAATCAGGCGCTGGCGCATCCGCTGGGAGCCAATTTCTGGGAGCTGACCGGGAATATCCGTTATCAGATCATTCCTAAACTCACTGCTAACTTACGATGGATGTATGCCAAACAAGGCACGGATACATTGGGCAGTAATTTTGGCAGCAATATTTTTATTCCCACCAATGATGCAGATGGGCGACTGATTACCAACAGCGAATTTGGCAATGAAATGCTACAGGGCGTTTTGCACAAAACAATTTTATTGGATTTTATGCTCAGCTATCAAATTCGACACAATATCTATTTTGACCTCAGCATCGTTTACAGAAATCTAAAAAGTGAAATCACTGCCCAGAGCAACAATCAGTTTTTTGTCGGTACGGGTTTTAGAATGAATATTCCATACAGACGGTATATGTATTGAGGAATCAATGTTTGAATTTCTGAAAAACATTTCTTGTGAACTTATTTTTTTTATATTTGAAATGTGAATACTCAAGCTCAAAAGCACGACCGTTTTGTAAAAGCACTTTTCAGTCAACCGGAAAAGGCCCGGCAGTATTTTGAAGATAGCTTGCCTGAAAATGTGCTGAAGCAAATTGATCTGAACAGTCTCCAGGTGCAATCGGGCAGTTTTATTGATGAAAAGCTCAACAATACCTTTTCTGATATTTTATTTAAAGTCAGGCTAAAGGATAAAAAGGAAAGCTGCTGGCTCTCCGTTCTTGTTGAACATAAATCTCGAAAAGACAGATATGTGACCGTGCAGATTGGCCATTATATTTTTTCGGCACTTTTACAGCAAATCAGGGAAAAGAAAAAGCCAGCACCGATTGTTCCCGTGCTTTTTTATCACGGAGCGGAAAAATGGGATTACCATACCCATCGCTCTTTATATGATTCTTTTGGATCAGAAATATTGAGTTTTGTTCCGGAATTTGATTACATCTTTGACAATTTGCAGAAACGGTCCGACCGAGAGATTATGGCACTAAGCGCAAAGCTGTGGTCGGGTAGTATGCTGCTTTTGAAATATGCCCGTGATGAAGATTATCTGGTGAAAAATGCCGGAGCTATTGTTACAGCAATAGAAGATGAAGAAGGGAACATAATAAGACAATTCATCGTTTATTTCTTAAGTTTGATTGAACAAAAAGAAAAAGTAATGGATACATTAAGCGACATGCCAGAACCTGTAAAAGGCAAAGCTCTAAGTGTTTACGATCAGCTTATGTTGGAAGGAAGAGAGAAAGGAATAGAAGAAAACCGCAGAGAGAATACTGTTAGTTTATACAGAAATGGAGTTTCGGTAGAGGTAATAGCTACAAGTTTCGGGCTAAAGAAACCGGAAGTGGTAAGTATCCTCAAGGAAGCAGGACTCAACCCAGAGTGATTTTAAAGCGACTTTTCAATTTCCGGAAATCTTTTGATCTGAAAAGCATAAGCCGCACAACACAGCGCAAATAAATATTCACGATATTCATTGGCACTATTGTTATGGGGGGCAAAATTTTCCTGAAAAGCACTGTGTAAATAATATAAAGCAACGCCCAATAGTGGTCCCGATAGAACAGCAGCTATTAAGAAATAGCTCCGCTCTTTTATGGCGTAATATAAAAGCAAGAGCAAAGGCAGTATTGCGATGAGGTGAATGTCAAAAAAGCTGGTATTGTATTGCCTGTAAAACAATGTAAGGGCAAAAACCAGGATAAGTATTGGGCTTAAAAGGGGAATCCGTAAAATTTTGCTCACATTAAAAAGCAAAAGCAGGGCTGCTCCAATGGTCATAGCCAAAGTGCTGATATCCACCATTCGGTCAAAAAACTTTTTATCGATATTGTGCAAATTCAGTTCCCCTTGATCGTTGATTTCCTTGAGCTTTTCAGGTGTTTCAATATTGAATATTCTTTGTCCCCAACTGATTTCCTCCCCGGCTGCCCAGCAGAAAGCAAGTGCAGTAAAAAATAAGAGTGCCTTTTTTGCTTTATTTTGTGATGTGTTTTTTGTTGCTAAAAATAAAAATGCTGATGTCATTATAAATAGAAGTGCCGTAAGATTTTCAATTAAATGATCTTCTCGTGAAATGTAATCGTAAGTTTTTGGAAGGAAAACTAACAATAAGCTGAAAAATATAATGTTACTTAAAAAAAATAAGTAGTGCGTTTTATTTTGCCTGATCAAGCTTTGACTCATTTTAATTCATTATTCATTTTAGCAAAATGTAAAACTATAATATTTAGTATGAACACTTTTGTAAAAAAAACTGGGTTAAATTAGCGGTTTACCTATCTGGATTTATTGAGTATGGATTTTGATTTTACAGAAACACTTGACCTGACCCCTGAAATCATTCGTTTTTTCAGGGAGGTTCTCATTGTTTTAGGTATTGGATTATTAGGTGGTTTGGAGCGAGAATATTCCAAGAAAAAGAATCAGAAAGCTGAGAACTTTGAATTGTTTGCCGGAGTTCGGACATTCCCACTTGTTGCATTGATCGGTTATCTGTCAATATATCTGGGCAATATGATAACTGTATGGATCTATCCTGTGGCACTGCTTGCTGTTGCGGCTTTTGCAGTAGCCGCTTTTTCTATTAGTAGAATGGAGCGCAGAACTGGGGCAACTACCGAGTTTGCTTTGATTGCCGTTTTTTTGCTGAGCAATCTGGTCTATTTGCAAGAATACTTGATAGCTGTTTTCCTATCATTGTTAATTACTGCTTTATTGGCTTTAAAAGTCAATATACATCAGGCAGTTAAAGCACTTTCTCAGCGCGATATTTATTCTATAATTGTGTTGGCTGTGATTACAGCTTTGATCTTGCCACTATTGCCCAATAAGGATTTGGGAATTTATGGTGTTTTTAATCCCTTTAGGATATGGTTGGTCGTTACCGTTTTTATATCCCTGAATTTTGTCGCCTATTTTCTGCACAAATTTATAGATACACGATATTCTATTATTACTACCGGTGTGCTTGGCGGTTTTGTTTCCAGCACTGCTACTGCATGGTATTTTTCAAGATTGGGAGGAAAGACTAAAAAAGGTGGCATAACCCATGTTGCGGCTATTGTGCTTGCATCATCAATCATGTTCCCACGCATATTGGTGTGGTTGATTGTGTTGAGTCCTGCATTGCTTAAAATATTGTGGTTGCCTGTATTGCTGTTTGGCATTGGTGGTTTTGTCATTGGATTTTATTACAGTAAAAAATCCCTCGGCAATGAAGAATTTGAAGAACGGGAGATCAGTAATCCTATCAATTTTAAGGATGCGCTTGCATTTGGAGGTTTGTATGTGCTGATAATGTTGATGGTTGGTTTTGCAGAAGACTATCTAGGTCAGCTAGGTGTTTATTTTGCTGCTGCTATTTCTGGATTTACTCAAGTGGATGCCATAACCATATCAATGACTAATTATGCGGCAAATAATATTGATATTTCCGTGGCTTCCGTAGCCATATTGATAGCTGCTTTTGTAAATACATTTTTCAAATACGCACTTTGTTTGTTTTTTGGAAATAACAATATGCGCAAATATACAAGCTTTGTCTTTATCCCTTTGTTTCTGGCAGGAGCAGGCTATATTTTGTTTTTGGTGTTGAGCTGATTGGCAAGCCTCTGGCTGTATTGTATTTTGGGAGACGCAAACTAAATTCTGAAGAGGCACAAGCAAAATGCTTACGCCAGCTTTGGGGATGACTCACATGCGGAGCGAGAGGTACAATATTGCATCAAGGAAAATACCTGTAAATATCCTTTCTATGCAGCAGCCTGATTAATTCAACGCATTCACCTTCAACTGCTAAACCAAGCCTGTAGTCTCTTATCCTTATTCTATAAAGATTTTTAGTCCCCTTTAATTTTTTGATATTTGGGACATCCGTAAGCAAAGTAGAATTTCTGATGATTTTTATTATGCCGGCAAGTTTGGATGCTACAGATTTATCTTTTACTTTTTTCAGGTCCTTATTAAGTGTTTTGTCAATTTTAACAATCACTTCAGGCTGTTTAAAAATTTATCAGTATCAATAAATTCACCAGTTCTTCCTGTTTTAATGGCCTTTACCATACCCAGATCTTCCATTTGTTCATCGCTTAATATTTTAGCTTTGATTCCAAATTTATGGGCTATCTCAATTAAAAGTTCCAGATCTTTTTTAGAATCGCTTGTAATAATTGCGCTTTTCATATTCACGGTTTTGCTTTACATCTAAAATAGTGAAAAGATAGCAGATTTGAGTCTGCCCGGTTATTAATGGATTTTTTATTGGTAGCGAGCAATAGCTGTCCATTCTATTTTCCTTCTGCCCATTTATTGAATTGTTGTTTTTTGGAGAGGCACAAGCAAAATGCTTGGTGCCAGCTATGGGGATTAAACCTTGTCCTTGATACAAGCAGATTCCTTAGGTATGCACTGCACGCATTCGCTATGCTACTGGCTATGCTGCAAATGCGCGCCAGATTTGGGGTGGTTTTGGCAGTAGTCACACATTGCTATTTATTTCTTTATCAATGCTTCTTAAAACATTGTTTGCAACATCAATAGTAACTTCAGTTATTGCCACAATATAATTAACAAGGTCAGATTTATTCCATGTAATAGTTTCTGAAATTTCTTTTAAATATATAGGTTTATCTTCATCGAAATGAGTTGCACTCATAGTATTAGCACAATCGAAAATCAAATCTTTCCATCTAAATGTTTCTTTTTTAGAATTTCTTGTGAATTCTAAATTTAACCACTCTTGAAAGTCCATTAATTTTTCATCCCTTAACTTTTTTTTAATAGATGGATAATTATAAACCTTTTGGCTATATGCATCTTTAAAAAGTGGATGTGTTTTTGTTTCAGGAATTATACTTTCTAGTGCAAAAATTGGAAGAGGAAGTTTGCATTTAGCTGCTAATCTAAATAACAAAGGATTATAAGGACCTTTTCCGTCACTCCAAAAAAGCAAAGACCTCAGAAGAGGAAGTGCGTTAATTGTTAGCATTGTTTTATTAGATGAATGATTATTTAAAATAAAACACAAGCTTCTTATAGAAGCTTCAAGTTCATTTCTTTGTTCAATTAAAGGCTTCAGTTCCCTGTTTTTTTTTGGATTATCTTTAATTTTACCATAATGATGATCTCTCCATTGCATCCATTTTTTACATGCTTTCAATATTTCTTTTTGAGGTAATGTCTCTTCTTTATTTATTGGTTTGTAATTGCCAGTGATTGAAAGTGTTTCATGAATGTCTATAGAGTTCAGCTTATCTTTATTTATGTAAACTGCTAAGTCATTGCTTTTTTCAATGTCCCAAAATACGCCTAAGATTACACCATGCGTATTGATAAATTGTATCTTTTGAGATACAAAATTTAAACTGCCTATGGTTACTACAATAGACCCATTAACATCCCCTTCCACACATACTTTGGTTTTGTCTTTTTTATATGAAATTAGTACTTCTTTCTTTTTAGAAGGCCAATGAGGTGGAATACCTAAAACAAATATTGCAGATCCTTTTTTATCCATAAGTAATTTTTCAATTGTCCCTTTATGGTTTTAGGACTCTTACTTAAATTTTAAAAACTGTTCATTTTACAGATGATGGTTATCGGTTAAGCTAGTAATAAAGATTTAGAAAAATTTCCTTATCCAAAATTCCCAGCCACTTTCAATTCTTTTGGGCCATTGCTCCAATCGTAAAATCCTTCACCGCTTTTGGCACCGAGTTTTCCGGCCATTACCATATTTACCAGTAGGGGACAAGGGGCGTATTTCGGGTTGCCCAGGCCTTCGTGCAATACATTCATAATCGATAGGCATACATCCAAACCAATGAAATCTGCCAATTGCAATGGTCCCATAGGGTGTGCCATGCCGAGTTTCATTACCGTGTCAATTTCCTCTACGCCCGATACGCCTTCGTGCAGCGTAATAATGGCTTCATTGATCATGGGCATCAAAATTCGATTGGCTACAAAACCGGGATAGTCATTTACCTCAACCGGTACTTTTTTGAGTTTTTGCGACAAATCCATAATGCTATTGGTAGTGGTATCGCTTGTGGCATAGCCGCGAATCACCTCTATCAATTTCATCACCGGAACGGGGTTCATAAAGTGCATCCCGATTACCTTGTCTGGGCGGCTGGTTTCGGCTGCAATTTTGGTAATGGAAATGGAAGAAGTGTTGGTGGCCAAAATAGTGCCTTCCGGAGCATTTGCATCCATATCCCTGAAAATATTCAGCTTGATTTCTACATTTTCGGTAGCGGCTTCTACCACCAATTCCGCATCTGATACGCCTTTTTTCAAATCGCTCAAGGTATGGATTTTTTTGAGGGTGGCATCTAGTGCAGCTTGGTCTATCTGCTCTTTTTTGACCATGCGCCCCAGGTTTTTTTCGATGGTGGCCAGTGCCTTTTCCAAAGCTTTTTCACTCACATCTATCAGGTTGACTTCAAATCCGTTCATGGCAAATACATGTGCAATGCCATTTCCCATTGTTCCTGCTCCAATTACTGCTACTTTTTTCATTTCTAATTTTTTTATGGAACGCTCCTGCCTGCCGGCAAAGGCAGGGATGACGCTGATATTGCTGATTTTTATCTATGTGTATCAGTGATAGGCAGCTCTATCTGTGTCATCTGTGTTCCATCAATGAACAAATATTTTCTTACTCAATGTGCTATTGTCTTTCAGGTGCACATTTACCATATAAAAGGCAGAATACCATTTTTTGCTGGAAACTTCTTCCAAATAATCTGGATTTAATTTCTGCCAAATGAGATTGCCCGAAAGATTATACACGCTTATTTTTTCCACTTCATTCAAATCCAAATCGCTCAAATCTATCTGGAATTTTCCTTTATTGGGATTGGGATATACATTGAAATCCTTCTCACTTTTTTTTTCTTGCTCCAATTGGGTATCCCCAATAATGGTCAGGGTTTGACAAGGCGTTGTGAGAAATTGAACCGTTGAATCGCTTTTTTGCGCATCATAAATGGCCAGCGTGTATTCTCCGGTTTTTAATTCGGGAAGCCTCACTCTGCCTTTTTTGTCGTTTATATTTCCTGTCAAAAGTTTAAAAGTATCAGCTACAGCCCAGTTGAATCTTGCATTTTTTCTGTAAAGCAAAATCAAACTGTCCTCTGAATTGCTCAAAAGTTCTGTGTCAATATGGGCATTATTGCCACTGCTGCTGCCATCGTAAATCAATTCCAAATTTGCTTCTAAATTTTCATCCAAGAATCCCTGTACGGACCAATAGCCCTCAAGGGAAAGATGCAGGTTTTGTGGTGCATCGGCCCAAGGATCTGGCGCAATCCAATTTTTGGTCACTAGTATTTTACTGGAAACAGTGCCATTTTGAATGACTTTAATTTTCGCCAGTGCATCGTTCAAATCATAAGTGCCAGAGCTGTCAATCGAAATCCAATAATCCGTTGTGGCATCGGCTATTTTTTGCCAGGGATCTACAATTACGAATTCAGGATTGAAATCTACAGAAGTGGTGAAGGTGCCACATGAGCCTTGCATATTCACCTCGAAAATTTCCTCCTCATCGCTATTGCCAATTAAAATTTCTACGGGAACATTTTCAAATAGGGCAGGAGCAGCTTTTGTTTTTTGGCGCAGGGCAATTTCTACGGAATAGCTGCCACTTTCTTCATTTGCCCTAAAGGAATCTATGGAGAAATGCGGAAAGCCGGGATTGAAGACCCAATTGTCGAAAAAATCATCCAAATTTCTGCCCGAACACTGGGAAAGAATATCCCGAAATTCGCCAGAGTTCAAATTTTGAAAAGCTTTTTGCTCCATTAAATCTTTCAGGCAGGGAAAATAATCTTCCTTGAGATAAGCCCTGAGCGTATGTGCCACATCCGCTCCTTTGTCATAGACATGGCTGCCGTAGGTGTATTCATGCGAAATGCCTGAAATGGCTTTGTATCCATCATCTCGGATATGCGACCACTGCAATACTTCGCGGTGTTTTTCACGATGTGAATTCAGATAGCGCTGCTTTCCATAGAAATATTCATCGAAAAGAATGGGCATATAGGACGCCCAGCCCTCATTGATCCACATGTCTTCTGCTGTTTCGCAAGTGACCAAATTGCCCCACCAATGATGGACAAATTCATGGTTCATCAGGGTTTCGTATTGTAGTGTTCCATTGGCCGTTGCACGTGGGTAGGCTATATTGGTAGCATGTTCCATGGCTCCGCTATTGAAAGGCACAAGCACAAAACCGACCCGATCCCAGAGGTATGGGCCGAGCATTTCCTCAAAAGCATCAATGGCATCGGGCAGATGGCGGAAGGATTGTTTCAAATTGCTTGTATCGGCCTGTCTTGCGCCCAACAAAACGGGAATATTCCCTTGCAGTCCATTGTGTTGGTATTCTACAAATTCGTAATCGGCCACCGCAACGGAAACCAGATAAGTAGGAATGCTTTGATTGAGCTGCCAGTGCCAGTTTTGTGTTCCGTCCCCATTATTGGTGGTGTTGATCAAAAGTCCATTGCAAATGGCCTTGCTGAAAGTATCGGTTTTGATATGGAAATCGTAGGTGGCTCTGTCGGTGAAATTATCCACGCAGGGATACCACACCCGCCCGTAATTGTGCGGATCGGCTTCAAAGCCCACGCCCAGATTGTAGGAATAATTGCCACTGAAATAAAAACCACCCCATCCAGAAGCATCTTGCTGTGGAGTGCCTTGGTAGAAAACTTGAATTTCAAAAGTGTCGGAGCTGTTTACCGTGGTGTTCAAGTCAATGAGTAGGCTATCGCTATTGTGGATGAAGTTTGCAGTATTGCCATTAAAGAGAATGGAATCCACATTTAAGCCCAGCAGGTCGAGCCTGATTTCACTGCGATTTTCCTTTACACGGGCGGTAAGCCTTGCATTTCCAGAAATTTTGGATTGTTGTCTTTCAGTAAAATCCAAATTGAGTTCGTAGTGCAAAACATCTAAATAGTGCTGGACCGGAGCTGCAGATTTTTGACTGGAATTGTGGGCGTGATTTTTCTTTGAGCAATTATAGGAATTTGCCAAAAGCCCAGAAGATAAAATACAATACAGAAGTAAAAATGGAATGACTTTAATCATGGCTATAAAATTAGTCCATTTCATTGGCTAATAAAAAAGAGGCATGAATCGAATTTGAATTGATAGATATTGCTTTGGGATTCGGAAATCCGAAAGAATCATTGTGGACAAGGTTTGAATTATTCAATAGAGGTATAACTTGCATGTTATAGATGATGGTCAAGGTACAGAGGAGGCTTGATAACAAGCGAATATTTGACTATTTTTGAATTGTTATGAAGGCATTAAAAAACATAGAGAAAAAAATAAGCCAATTATCTCCCGGGTTAATTGAGGAGTTAGATCACTACTTGGATTATTTGATTAATAAACAAACACCAAACCAATCAAGAGAGCTAAAACAAGATTGGGCCGGTGATTTGAAAGATACAGGATATACTTCTAAAGAATTACAAAAAAAATCACTTGATTGGAGACAAAAGTAAGATATCTTGTCGATACCAATATCTGGCTTGAGAGACTTCTTGATCAAAAGAAATCTAATATCGCTCGTAAATTCTTAGATACTACTCCCAAAAATCAGATTTTCATTTCCGATTTCTCACTTCATTCAATAGGTGTGATATTGACGAAACTAAAAAAACTTGATACATTGAATAAATTTGTTCGGGATATTTTTATTAATGGACAAATAGAACAAGTCACATTGGATTCGGGTGATTTTATTGATCTCACGCAAAATGTAAAGAATTACAACCTGGATTTTGATGACGCTTATCAATTGACAATTTCTCAAAAATATGAGATGACTATTGTAACATTCGATAAGGATTTCAACGCAAAAGGAATTGACAAAAAAACGCCAGAAGAGATTATTGATAGATAGAATTCATTATTCTCGAAGCCGCTGTTCGGGATTTTAAAATCCCGATCTGGATAAGCAAGGGGTTACAATCCCAATTGAATATTCCTTTTACTCTCAAAAAAAAGAGGCTTCTATTTCTGAAAGCCTCTCACCAAAACATTTGAATGAATGATTATTTAAATTCGGTAAAAGATGTCACCACAACTTCATTTACAAAATAGAAATTTTTTCCTCCAAACTCTTCAGGTTCAATGGTAAAAGGCACTACCTGCACTACTCCTGTGCCTGTAAGTACACTTAATTCAGCAGAAGTAAAAGTGTGGGAAGTTGCATTTCCAGCAGCAGTAAATTTAACATACTTGTCGTTTTCACCTGCCAGAAAAAACAGTACACTGTCAGCATTCGTTGAAACTTTATCAATGCTAACGGTAAGGTTGGCAGAAATATCCACTTCTTTATAATCTCCCTCTAAGGTTACATCCCCGGGCATTCTTTTGGTAGTGGTGAATGTAAATGCATCTACATCAGCACTGCCGCTTACTTTCCATTCTACAGTTGACCCGGCAGAGAAACCCAAGTCCATTCCATCTGTAGATGTTGCATCATAGGCAGTAACATAAGAATTGTTGTCCTGTATTTCCAAAGTATTATCTGTATTAACAGTTACATCACCGGCAGCTACATACGATTCAGTGTTTTTGTTTTCAAAAAAAGCGGCAACCGCAATGTTGAATTCCACATCAAGGGTACTGGGAGCACCGGGAATTTGAACACCTTCGGAAATGTCCATGCTTTGGATGCTGTTGACTGCCGCCAAAACTCCATCGGCATCGCCAGGAGCATCGGGTGTAGTGTTTGGAGCAGTTTGTTGAGTTGTTGTTTGATCATCATTGTCATCGCTATCATCCTTATTGCAAGAAATGAAAGTTAATGAAAGACAAAGGAGGAGTAAAAAATTGAGACTTAAACTTTTCATGATTTTGTTTTTTGTGATTTAATAGTGCAAAATTAAACTATGTATCTTGACTAAAAGGCCTATTTAAGACCCAAAACTCTAAAATTGTTACTCTTTTCTGTAGATGTGGAGATATTTAAGAATTGCGAATGGCATGAATATAGGCGGGTGCTTGTTTCATACGGCTGCCGTACCAGCTAAAGCGCTCACCATCTACCAATTGCACTTTTGCCATGGGTAAGAGGGATTTGAAATAAGGAATATCTTTCTCGGAAAAATTATAAGGTTCGGTAGAAAGCATTATTTGATCCGGCTTTGCTGCTTTTAATTCTGATTCGGTAATGCTTGGATAACGGGCTTGATCGCCAAAAACATTGATCCAGCCTGCCCATTCCAACAGGCTGTGTATAAAATTATCATTTCCGACTACCATCAGGGGTTCTTTCCAAATCAAATAGGCTACACGTTCTTCTTCCTGGTTTTGTGGTTTGAAATTTGCAAACTTCACTTCAATATCCAGCGCAATTTTATTGGCCTCTCTTTCTTTTTGAGTCAGCCGACCAATGTCAGTAATCATTTCCAAAGCAGCAGCAATATTGCGCACATCAGAAATATAAACCGGGCAAAATTCTTGGAGTTTCTCTACCTGGGTTTTTCGGTTTTCCTCTTTGTTGGCAATGATCAGGTCGGGTTCTAAATCCAGTATCTGGCGAATATTCAGGTTTTTGGTGCCGCCAATGATGTTCTTTTCATTTTGCCATTGTTGGGGATGTATGCAGAATTTAGTGATGCCTTTAACCCTGTCGCCCAAACCCAGGTCGAAAAGCAGTTCTGTTTGCGAGGGCACTAGGGATACAATGCGTTTAGGCATTTCTTTCAACCTCACTGTATATCCACATTGATCCAATAGCTGCATAATTCAAAGGAATCTGCTTCTAATATAGAATTTTCATTTAGGATTGCGCTAATTTAGCCACATGCTTTCCTCCAACAAACCGCTGCGCTTTGTAATCCATCTTGCACTGGCCTATATTTCCTGGCGAATATTAATGTGGGTGCTGGGCGAGCAGAGCACTCCTATTGATGAACGGATTTTCCCTGCACTTTCCTATTACTGGGAAATGCTCAATGCTTTTATGGCAGATGTACTGGTTCAATTGACATCCCGTTTTCTTGAACTGTTGGGTTATTCGGCTACTCCTACCATTCGCAATATTGCCATTCTCGACAGCAGCGGGGTAGGCGTTGGGAATTATTGCCTGGGCATGGAAATGATGTACCTCTATCTATCATTGATTATTCTCACCCCTTCGGTTTCCCTGGCCAGGAAGTTGGTTTTTATTGTTGGGGGATTATTGCTTATCCAGTTTGTAAATATTGTTAGAATGAGTGTGCTGGCTGTTTTGGTGGTGCAAAATTCTGCATGGACGGATTTCAACCACTATTTCACTTTTAGGTTGGTGGTATTTATTATCATTTTATTGCTGTACAAAGCCATGTTGAGTATGTTTAGAAAATTAAATGAAAAATAAAATTTTGATAATTGCAGGTTTAGTCTTTTTGAGTTTATTCATTCTGACGCAATGCAACAAAGACGATGATAATGATAACTCAGTCATTAAAGATTTCTTAGGTAGTTATGATGCAGACATGACAGTCACAAGTATTTCAGGAACAAATAGTGAACAATATATTTTGTTTATTGAAGAACCAACTAATAATACAGAAGACGAAATATCAATAAGGAACATTGCAGATGATGGGAACACGCATTCAGCAAAAGTTGTGGGTAAAGATTTTGTCATAAATAAAAACCCAGATTACTTAACAGGAACGGGGACACTTCAAAGCGACAATCAAACAATTCAGTTTGAATACACAATAGAAAATCAGGAATCGGGAACAGGAACGCTTACAAAAAGATAAATTAGCCCACTAATCAACTGTTGCTCTTTTGGAATGTAACCTTACTGCTTTGCCAGCGGTCAATTATTCCAGCCGTCAGACCACTAAAAGCCTGTGGAATCAAACCTGGAAAGCATCGTAGCCCAGCCAGTGTATGGCAAATGACCGAATGGCAAATGCTTGAAAAGATTGGCAGATGGGTAGCTATACATAGTGTCTGGTCGAAAAGCACCATAAATCTAAGATTCCATTAATTTTTCAA
>JBBDNB010000032.1 GCA_040877935.1 Chitinophagales bacterium | reverse complement strand
TTGAAAAATTAATGGAATCTTAGATTTATGGTGCTTTTCGACCAGACACTATTTACAGGCAAAAAAACTTGTTTTTACTTTAATTATATTTGGCTATAAGTAGGGTGAAAAATGTACTTACAGCCAAATATAACTTCACTTTAGAGAAAGGATATGCCATGAGAAACAAAGGCAACAACCTTTATTTTTTACAATTTCCTGAGCCCCAAAGGGGTGACATTTACTGAACGAAGGGTGCAGCCCTTCGTTTCTAATCAGTCTATTTGTTTGATCTTTCCGCATAAATCCACTTTTTTTCAAAAAATATTATTAAGCCAAAAGCCTTTTAAGTAAAGGGTTTCTGTAATTTTCTCATCACTAAATGGAAATTATTTCATTTCATACAGTACTTTGTGTTGCATAGTACCTTTTTTTGTTCATATCTTTGTGTTGTCAATTTCTAAAACTAAAAAACAAAAAATCATGAAAACTAAAATTTTAAGCCTCGCATTAATCATTTCATTTTTGCTTATTCAGCAAAACGATTTAAGTGCAAAAGAAAAATCCGATATACATCAGCGTATAGATATTGAGCAATACATAAAATATCCTGATGCTGCCCGGTCCGACAATTTAAGCGATCAGGTAATAGTAACATTCCAGGTTGATTCAACGGGAAGAGTTGAAATAAATGCTGTAGAAAGTCAGTACGAAATATTTAAAAAGGCCATTCAGCAACAAATGAGTAATATTATCTTGAATCAACTGGATACAAACAAACTCTACAATATTATCATCAATTTTAAACTAATGTAAAATGAAATCGAATGAACTTAGAAAACACTAAAATACAGATGCGCAAAGGGGTGTTGGAATACTGTATTCTTTCGGTGATTTCCAGTAAGGAGCTCTATGCCTCGGATATCCTGGAAATACTGAAAGATGCAAAACTGATCGTTGTAGAAGGCACCTTGTATCCGCTGCTTACCAGGCTCAAAAATGCCGGTTTGCTCAGCTACAAGTGGAAAGAATCAACTTCAGGACCACCGCGCAAATACTATCAACTGACGGAGATCGGTAAAACCTTTCTCCTGGAACTGGAAGCCACATGGAATGAATTGCACTATGCCGTAAAAGTCACTACATCAATCAATAAATCTAAAGACAATGAATAAGACATTAAGTATAAACCTCAACAGCCTGGTTTTTCAAATCGATGAAATAGCATATGAAAAACTCAGCAATTACCTGAAAGCAATAGCCAACCGCTTCGAAGGAATGGAGGGTGCAGATGAAATCACATCTGATATTGAGGCGCGCATTGCCGAAATGTTTTCCGAAAAACTAAGCAATACAAAACAGGTCATTAGCCTTGCTGATGTTGAAGCTGTAATAGAAGTGATGGGACGTCCTGAGGATTTTGAAACAATCGAAGATGAGTTGGAAGCTGAGCCCGCCCCTACTAAAGGCAAGAAATACCCGAGAAAATTATTTCGCGACACTGAAAACTCAATAGTAGGGGGTGTGTGCTCTGGAATCAGTGCCTATCTTGGAATTTCTGATCCTATTTTTCTGCGCCTAATTTTCCTGATTGCATTCTTTGGATTTGGTTCCGGTTTCTTGCTCTACATCATTTTGTGGATCGTTATTCCAGAGGCTAAAACAGCTTCTGACAAGCTGCATATGCGTGGCGAAGCTATCAATGTTTCTAATATTGAAAAAACCATCAAAGAAGAGTTTGACAACATAAAAAAAAACATTGACGGAAATCAATCCGCCAATAAGATAACAGGACTAGCTAAAGAACTGGTAAGCAATATTTTAAACGTACTCTATGTATTGTTAAAAGCCATTCTAAAAATTGCAGGTCTCCTCTTTGTGATTATTGGAAGTATCGCACTCACTGCATTGCTTGTAGTTCCGCTTGTATTTTTGTTTTCAGGTGATGCTTCACTAATGACCTTTTCAGATTTTTATTTTGAAAACAGCATCCACAAATATTGGAGTTATATCACAATTTTAACCCTAGTGCTCATTCCGCTTTTAACCCTGATATACTTGGGCTTGCGATTTCTTGGTGGCAGGCGCTTCAGAATTCCTGTGTTTTCAAAAAGCATGATTCTGGTCTTTTTCATTACGCTAATTAGCATAATTGCACTTTCTGCATATACTGCCACTTGTTTTTCAAGCAGCAGCAGCGGAAGTAAAAAAGTAATGCTTCAATTGCCGGAATCACAGCGCATACATCTTGAAGGACAAAAAATAGCACCGGCAGGAAAACCAGTTGTCTATTTTTTCAATCGCGATGAATACATTGTAGATGAGGACATGCTTTGGCTCGGGGATAAAGTAAAATTAGATGTTTTACAAAGCCCGGATGAAACAGCTTTTTTAGAGATCATCACAAAGGCTAAAGGCAGTTCAAGAGGCCAGGCATTCGACAGGCAGGAATCCATACAGTTTAATATCAGTATGCAAGATTCAGTGCTGCGCATTCCTGCACACTTCCCGATTGAAGACCCTGAAAAACTGCGCGGACAGGAAGTACAATTACATCTAAGGCTGCCACTGGGGGCACAAGTATATTTAGCCGAAAGTTCTAAATCAGTGATTTATGATATCAAAAATGTGACCAACACCTATGATGGAAATATGATTGGCTATACCTGGGAAATGCGACCTGCCGGACTCACATGCATAGATTGTAATGGTGTTGCTTTAAACCGTCAACAAAATTTTTCCATGGAGGAATTGATTTTGAATGAAGATTTTACAGAGGTTGAAGCCAATGGGGCTTTTGATATTCACATTTCGGAAGGGCCCTTTTTATTGCAAAGTGATGGGGAAAATGAGATTGAATATTCTGTTAAAAACAATCGACTGCAAATTGAAAACAAAAAGCGCAGCGGCTTCTTCGACAGGCAGACAAAAATCAACCTGCAAATGCCCGAACTTTCTGAGCTCGAACTCAACAGTGTTGCAGATGCATCGATTAAAGGCTTTGAAAACAGCAAAATGGACATGCGTATTTCAGGAGCCAATAATTGCAGAATTGATATTCAAGCGGAGGAACTCAACCTGGAAATCAATGGTGCAGCAAAAGTCAATTTAGAGGGGGAGAGTGAAAAGCTTTATTTGGAAATAAACGGTGCCTCTAAATTGGATGGGACAGCCTTTAGGACCGAAAATGCAAAAGTTAAAATTGCAGGTGCCAGCAAAGTAGATGTCTGGGTAACAGACAAATTAGATGCAAAGGTTTCAGGAGCCAGTAGTTTGAATTATAAAGGATTGCCTGAAATAGTATCGGATGTGTCCGGTTTTTCATCCATAAAGCCGATTCAATAAACAATACCCTTTTCGTTCCTATTGTTGGGAAATGTCTCTTGCTGCGGTGAGGGGCATTTCCTTTTATGTTTTGCATAATTCGGGTTTAATGCGCAATAAATAGCTCACTTTGCAATAAATTAATAGAAATACTTACCTTTGTTACTTCCAAATAAACATATAAAATTGATTATCATGAAAAATGTTTTGCTTGTTTTTGTCATCTCGCTAATAGGCACCAGTGTTTCTGCCCAAATTTGCGATACAATTACTAATTTTAATTTAGCAACTGATACACCCACACTATATGGAGCTCAGGGAGGAGGAGCCCTTATAGGCCACAATAGTTTTGGTGTTTATGGTTTTGCTGAAAAAATCACAAGCTCTTTTTCCAGTGCAGAAGTTACCGAACTAAACTTTGTATTTGGTAGAGCTGAAACCAATAATCCAGGGAGTGCTGTTGTAACGTTAACTGTATGGGAGGATGACGGTGGCAATGATGCTTTTGGTATTCCAAATGCGCCAGGTACTGTAGTTGCTACTAACGATGTTTTGATAGCAGATATTGAAACAGATGTAGCAAATCAGGATTTTACTACTGTAACTTTTGCTACCCCACCTGTTGTAAGTGGTGATTTTTATGTTGGTTTTCAAATCTCATATGCGCAGGGAGATACTGTAGGTCTTGTTACAAACAGGAGCGAAAGTGTTCCTTCCACTCTTTTTACAGATGTTACACCTCTTGGCTTTCCCGGTTGGGGCAGAATGGATTCTCTGGCAGGAACAAATATTTCGGGATTAATACTTGTAGATGTTTGTTTTGTTTGTCCAAATATAAGCGGGATAACTTCTTCAACAGAAAGCTCCTGTGATACTGATGACGGCACAGCTGAAGTTGTTGCATCCGGTGGAGACAGCCCTTACTCTTATGAATGGTCAGACCCGCTGAGCCAAACTACTCCAACTGCTAATAACCTCGCCCCAGGTACTTATACTGTAACCATTACAGATAATAACGGCTGTACAGCAACTGAACCGGTAATTGTAGATGAGGCAGAAAGTCCCACAGTAATAGTAAATGATGCTACTACCTCTGCTTGTGGCAACAGTGATGCAAGTTTAACAGCCAATGCCAGTGGTGGTGATGGTAATTATTTATATACCTGGACAGGTGGAACAAATGGGGGTACATTAAGCAATCTTGGAGTTGGAAGCTATGATGTTACAGTAACGGACGGAAACGGATGTACTGCCTCAACTTCAGCTTCTGTAAGCGATCCTGGAAATCTTTCTGTAATTTTAAATGTACAGCACATTAGTTGCAATGGATTTGATGATGGAGAAGCAAATGCTATTGTGAGTGGGGGTTCCGGTTCAGAAACTTTTACATGGTCTGATACCGGAAGCGGTTCTGCAATTACAGGACTGGAACCGGGTTCCGTTTCTGTAACTGTTACAGACCAATCTTGCAGTGCTGTAGCCAACAAAACAATTACAGAACCGGATGCTTTGACATTTAATCAATCATCTGAAGATGTAACTTGTGAAGGAGGCTCAGACGGCTCTGCAAGCGTGACTGTAAGCGGAGGCACTCCTCCTTACAGCTATGCCTGGCCTTCTACTAATAGCGATTCTGTTGAAACAGGGCTTTCTGCAGCAGATACTGTAAGCTTAGTTATTACAGACTTAAACGGATGTCAAACTACAGCCAACTTCAACATAGCTGATGGAGAAAGTCCTTCGGCCACTGCAACTGCTACAGATGCTACCGGTTCTGATGACAATGGAAGTGTTGAAGTACAGGCAACTGGCGGAGCAGAACCATACACCTATGAATGGGATGATGATGACAATCAAACTACTGAAATCATCACTGATCTTAGTACAGGAACATATACAGTAACTGTAACAGATAATAATGGTTGTGAAACTACTGCATCGGCCACAGTTGACAGAGATGTTGCAGTTGAAAACATAGAAGAAATCATAAGCTTTCAGCTTTTTCCGAACCCTACCAATGCAAATGTAAATTTGAAAATGAACATGAGCAGATCTGTAAATGTATTGTTGGAATGGGTTAATGTACTTGGCGAGCGCGTGATAAAAGAAGACCTGGGCAATACCTCCAATATCAACAGAAGCTATGACTTAGGACAATTTGCTTCAGGAATTTATTTTGCAAGAATAAGCATAGGCGATCAAACCATTATCAAAAAAGTGATCGTGAATAAATAAAAAATAATCTTCCTTCTATTATTAGAATAAAGGCTGTTTTGCATCTGTAAAACAGCCTTTATTATTTTTTACACCTAAGGAATACCGATCAGTACATTTTCTAAAGGCATAATGCGGGTTAAAATAAACTAATAGAATTCTTTACCTTTGTTGCTTCCAAATAAATCACAAAAATTATTGCTATGAAAAGGACTTTTTTAATATTTATGTCGGTGCTGTTAAGCGCGGGCCTATTTGCACAAACTTTAGATACTTTAGATTATCCAATAACAAATGCTACTGGTTTTACTGCACCTGGTGCGCCTAATGGTGGTGGTGCTGCGGGTAGCAATATATTTGTGGATGAAGTAGGCCAGGTTTTTAGCCATCCCGGTGGTACGGTAGAACAAGTTATTTTTTGGCTGTTTGACGTAATAACTGTAGGTAGCCCGGATAACTTTGAGTTCAGTATTTATGATGTGTCTAATGGCTTTCCAACTGGGGCACCTTTGGCTACGGAAGTGGTGTCAGCTTCAAGTTTTAATACTGGTTCGGTATTAGACACAAGTACTACTGTAATTACTTTTTCAAATCCACCCACAGTTTCTGGAGATTTTGCGATTGTAGTGAATGTCGATTTGTCAACTAAAAATGATTCTTTGATTTTTGTTACAAATAATTTTGGGGATGGTTTGAATGCACAAAATTCCATTGCTAATTTTAATGGCACAAGCTGGACTCCAGGTTGGGATGCATTGGATGATTTCTGGATAGATTGGGATAGGGATATAATTATGTTCCCGGTAGTTCAAAGTTCCACACCACCACCTGTTGGTACTTGCGATACATTAATAAACATTGATCTGGCAAATGATACTTTAACCATTTATAATATTACAGGAGGTGGAACATTAGCCGGACACAATGCTGAAGGTTTTACAAGATTTGCTGAAAAATTTATTTCACCCTATACCAATTCTGAAATAAATGAAATTTCTTTTGCATTTAATGATGCGCAAACGAGTAATCCGGGCACTGCAACTATAACTGCCAGAATTTGGGAGGATGACGGTGGCCAGGACTTTTTTGGCATACCAAATGCTCCGGGTACAGTAATAGCATCTGAGGACATTTTGATCACTGATATTGCTACAGATATTACTAATAATGACTTAACAACGGTTACTTTTACTACCCCACCTGTAGTTTCCGGTAATTTTTATGTTGGCTTTGAAGTTACTTATGCTGCAGGTGATACAGTGGCTTTAATTACAAATCAAGATGAGAGCATACCTTCAACTTTATTCACAGGACTTCCTACAGTCTGGGGTCGGGTTGATTCTGTTTATGGATTGGATATTTCAGGTTTGATACTTGCAGATATTTGTGAATCCACTACACAGCCTGCACCTGTTGCCAATTTTGAAGTTAACAGAAGAACAGTACTCGAAGGCAATGATGTTCAGTTTACAGACTTATCGACTAATAACCCAAGTTCATGGAGCTGGACCTGCCCCGGTGGAAATCCAGGAAACCCAACTCAAGAGAATCCATTGGTCACCTACAATACTTCAGGGGTTTATGATGTCAGTCTTAATGTAAGTAATTCAGGAGGTTCTGATGATATTACGGCAAGTGATTTTATAACTGTTTTAGAATGGCCTGCTTTGCCCGACTGTGATACAATTTCTAACTTTTCACCTGAAAATGATGCATTACTGATTTTAAGAAGTCCCTTTAATGGTTATGTTGCAGGACACAATGCATTCATGGATCAAGCCAAAGCAGATAAATTTAGTGGCCTGAATGCCGGAGATGAAATAACTGGTGCAGCACTTGGCTTTGCAGTTGCAGATTTTGCCAACTCCAGCTCCAGTATAGATGTAAATGTTTGGGACAACAGCGGTACAGGAGGTGCTCCAGGAGCAATATTGGCTTCTGAAACAATTACGATCCAGTCTATTGCAACAGATATTTCCAATAATTCATTGACTTATGTAAACTTTACCAATCCTGTAACAGTAAATGCCAGCACTGATTATTATGTGGGCATTTCTTTTACTTATGCTGCCAATGATACCGTAGCACTTTATGTTAATGCTGACGGAGAAGCGGCCCCCGAAACAGCATGGGAGCAATTTGCAAGTGGTAACTGGTTTCCTTATTCAGATACTGATAGTTCATGGAATACAGAGAGAGCACATCTTATTTCCCCACTTGTTTGTGCAGGTTGCCCAACAATCGGAACTACTATAAACACAACAAATGCCTCCTGTGGTGCCTCTGATGGAACTGCTACAGTTAATGTTATGGGAGGAGCAGCTCCATACAGCTTTTTGTGGTCAGATGGGCAAATGGCTTCAACTGCCACCAATCTTGCCGCAGGTTCTTATGATGTAACAGTTACAGATGCCAACAACTGTACTGCAACAGCATCAGCCAATGTTTCCGATACGGGAAGTCCAAGTGTTACATTAGATGATAGCGGAGAGGTAAGTTGTAATGGAGGCAATGATGGTTATGTTTCAGTGGTTGTAACAGGAGGAACACCACCTTATACTTACACCTGGAGCTCAGGTGGAAATACCGCTACTGAAACAGGTCTTTCTGCAGGCACTTATGATCTCACAGTAGAAGATGCCAATGGTTGTTCTGAAACATTCTCTGAAACAATTGCTGAGCCTACTGCACTTTCAGTAAATATAGCTTCAGTTACCGATCTCGGTTGTGCATCTGTAAACGATGGTGCTGTTGATATTAATGTAAGTGGAGGCACATCACCCTATACTTTTGCCTGGGACAATGGAGACAATACTGAAGACATCAGCGGACTTGCTGCCGGTACTTATGAAGTAACCGTAACCGATGATAATGGCTGTACAGAAATGGCTACCGCCACAGTTGACCCACCTGCTAATCCGCTATCAGTATCTGTAAATAATGCACAAACAAGTGCTTGTGGAGCAAATGACGCTACCCTTACGGCCAATGCAAGCGGTGGTTCAGGTGGCAATAGTTATAGTTGGACAGGTGGCTTGTCAGGCGCTTCGGTCAATAACCTGAGCCCTGGAAATTATACCGTTACAGTAACTGATGGCAGCGGTTGTACTGCAACGGCTTCAGCTTCAGTAAGTGATCCCGGAAGCTTGTCTGTAAGCCTTGACATTACGAATGTGAGTTGTAATGGTTTTAGCAATGGTGAAGCTACTGCAAATGTTACGGGAAATATCGGCACGGTAAGTTATAACTGGGATGTTTCTGGAAGCGGATCTACAGTTTCTAGTCTCGCGCCAGGAGCTGTTTCCGTAACAGTTACCGAAGGCAGTTGTTCTGCTTCTGCCAATGGAACAGTTACAGAACCAGACCCGCTTAATGTTTCTGTTACTCAAACAAATGTCACTTGTAATGGTGGCATCAATGGAACAGCTTCTGCTTTTGTAACAGGTGGAACAGGAAGTGGAACTTATTCTTACCAATGGTTGACAAACCCAATAAAAACCACTTCTTCTGTTACTGGGCTTGAAGCCGGGTCAATTATTCTGAACGTAACCGATGCCAATAACTGTCAGGCAGCTCCCGTAACAGTAACCATTACTCAACCTTTAGATATTTCTGTACAATCTATCAATACCACACCGGTTACCTGTTATGGAGATAATGATGGAACCGCAGAACTGATAGGGGTTAGTGGAGGTACAGCTCCTTATGCATACAACTGGAGTGCTAGTGGCTCTGCTTCACTGATTACAGGCTTATCGGCTGGAAGTTACCAGGTAACCATAAGCGACATCAATAACTGTCAAAAGGTACTTACTGCCAATATAGGAGGCCCAGATTCAATTTCCATATCTGTAGCCAATGTTTCAGATGCATCATGTAACGGTGATAGCGATGGAAGCATTAGCTTAAGTGTAAACGGTGGCAATGGAGGATACAATTGGTCAAATGGACAATCCGGAGCTTCTACTACACTAAGCAACTTGGCTGCTAATAATTATTTTGTAACTGTAACAGATAATGAAGGGTGTTCTAAAATTTCTGAATCAATTGAGGTTGACCAACCGGATCCATTAACACTTACACCTTCTTTTGAAAATGTAACCTGTAATGGTGGTTCAGACGGAGAAGCAAGTGTTGCAGTAAATGGAGGCATCCCACCATACAGCTTCAGCTGGACCCCTGGCTCTAACAGCGATTCTGTTAACACAGGGCTCCCGGCAGGCCCTTTTACTGTTGTTGTAACTGATGATAATGGATGTGACAAATCAAGCAGTTTCAATATAGCTAATGGTGCTTCTCCAGCTGTAAATATTACTTCTACTGATGCATCTGCAAATGCAGATGACGGCACAGCTACAGCTGTTGCTACAGGAGGTGCAAGTCCTTATACATATAGCTGGGACGACCCCGACAACCAGGATACTCAAACCGCTACGGGTTTAGCACCGGGCACATATACTGTAACTGTTACAGATGCCAATGGCTGCCCTACAACTGCCACTGTTGAAGTGGAAAGAAGCGTATCTATTGGTGACATTGCTGATATCAGCAATTTACAATTGTTTCCAAATCCAACTTCAGGAACTGTTAATCTGAAATTAGAGCTCAGCACTACTGCCAAAGTCCAAATCGAATGGATCAATGTTTTGGGCGCACAGGTAGCTTCTGAATTTTTTGGAACAACTACTACGGTTAACAAAAGCTATGACCTAGGTCAATTTGCTGCCGGTATTTACTTTGCCAAAATCAGAATTGACAATGAAATGATCGTTAAAAAAGTGATTGTTAGCAAACAATAGGTTTTCTTCATACAGATTAAGAAAGGCTGTCTCATTTTGGGGCGGCCTTTTTTATTTTCTGGCATTCTGAGCACTAAAGAATTTCCGAACTCAGGTTATAAAATTGAAATCCTGTACTTTCCTTTATACGCAAAGCTGTAATTTTGCAAAAAGATCCCCCATGAACGAAAAATTGCGCAGCCGCATGAAGCATTTGTTTTTTATTTCCCTGCTTCTCGGCATGGCATTTATCGTTTTTTTACAACACAGAAGGAAGTCCGGTATTGAAGAAAGTTTTTTCTTTCCCTATTCAAAAACACTTCATAAAACCGAATACTACGATAATGGTAAAATTAAAAGCATGGGTACTTTTCGTGGCAAACAAAAAGACGGGGACTGGTATTACTGGGATACCAGTGGCAACAAAACAAAACTGGAAATTTACGAATACGGGGATTTAAAGGAAGTGAAAATGCTGGATGATGGAAAGAAATAAAGCCGTAGCTATCTGGTTGTTTATCGGGGTAGTCATGCTGTTTTTTCAGATTATCATTGGTGGCGTTACCCGCCTTACCGGTTCCGGACTCTCAATTACCAAATGGGAAATTGTTACCGGAACATTGCCTCCACTTTCCGAAGAAAATTGGGAAGATGAATTTGACAAGTACAAAGCCACCCCACAGTATCACAAAATCAACAAAGGCATGTCCCTGCCCGATTTTGAATTCATTTATTTCTGGGAGTATTTTCATCGACTCTGGGCGCGGAGCATGGGTCTGGTTTTTTTATTTCCGCTTATATGGTTTTTGTGGAAGAAAAAAATCAGGAAAGTTTTAAAACCCCACCTTGCAGGCGTTTTTACTTTAGCGGCACTAGTAGCCTCTTTTGGCTGGATCATGGTGGCCAGCGGATTAGTAGATCGACCCTGGGTGAACGCCTATAAACTCACCGTGCATCTTTCGTTGGGAATACTCCTTTATGCCTGGGTACTTTGGCTGGCGATGGATGAATTATTGGTGCATAAAAGAACAGCAACACCACAAATACACAAATGGACGAGTATATTTATCGGTCTTTTAACATTGCAAATTATTTTGGGCGGATTGATGTCGGGCATGAAAGCCGCTCTGATTTATCCCACCTGGCCAGATATGGGGGGCAGCTTTATTCCTCCTGTTTTACTTGATTTTTCCAATTTCAGCCTTTCTGCTTTTAAAGATTATGATAGCAATATTTATGCTATGGCCTTCGTGCAGTTTTCTCACCGCAACCTGGCTTATCTGCTTACAATTTTCGGATTTGCACTTTGGGTGAAGGCAGGAAAACCTCAAATTCAAGCATTGAACTCTGCCCGGCATCTATTTTTGCTAATGCTCTTTGTTCAGGTCGCACTTGGGATTATCACAATTTTGATGAGCAAAGGACAAATTCCCGTTTTCTGGGGTGTGGCACACCAAGCGGGGGCTATTTTGCTGCTTTCAACAGCGCTTTATTTGTTTTTTGTTTCGGGGAAAAGGAAAAGATAACTTTTTGGGTTTAAACAAGTCCATCACATTGCTGCTGGATATGATACAAATGAGCCTTTCTGTTCGAAATGATCAATGGTTTTACATTTCCATAGGATTTGAAGTTGAGATTTGACTTAGGACAAGATTATGGAATACTTGCTGTTTCTACACGGATGAATAAAGAGAGAATATTTTAACCTAAAAATCCAAACACATATAGTGTAATATTATCCGAAATTATTAATTTTAGCGCATATTTATTCTGAAAACAACTATGTTACTATTTACTAATTATTATTATTTATTTAAGGGTTTAAATTCAAAATAATTCTTCATCAAAAAACAAAACCATGAAAAAGACAATTATTTCAATCCTCACTTTTGTGATATTTTCACAAGGAATTCTTTTAGCTGACGACTCTGCAAAACAAATTGAAGCAGCTCTTCAAAGCAATGACAACAAAAAACTCGAAGAGCTATTTAGCAGTGGAACTGACCCGAATATCAAAAATGCCAATGGAGACCCTTATTGCGTTACGGCTGCTATTTGGCCGGAAATGATTGAAGCGTTTATCAAAGCTGGAGCTAATGTAAACGAAGCCGGTAAATCCGACTATTCTCCCCTACTGATGGCTGTTACAATGGCAAGTGAAGAAAGCGTAAAACTATTGATAGAAGCAGGCGCTGATGTCAATTTTTCTCAAAAAGCAAATGGGCTTTCTGTACTGCACTATGCTACATGGAGGAGCAATTGCGGTAAATGCATTGAATATCTTATTGCAGCGGGAGCCAATGTAAATGCTTTAGACAATAACAAGGAAACTCCAGCAACACTAATGGTAACTGCAATGTCTCCTGAAGAAAGGGCAAGTACGGTACATTACACCACCAATGCAATGAAAAATTTTGGCTACAATAATTTGCCTGAAAAATATACCAACCCAAAAGCCGAGGATTGGGACAGCCCCGCAGATATAATGGGCTTATTGCTTGATGCCGATTTAGATCCAAATTTAAAAAACAAGCAAGGCGTAAATGCTTTAATGAATGCAGCCTATTTTAATAAAGTGGCCATTATGGATAAATTGGTCAAAAATGGAGCTAAACTCAAAGACAAGGATAAATTGGGGAAAACAATTTGGGCTTATGCTATTGATGGTGGTGCAGGAGATGCCCTGGTTTATATGATCAACAATAAAATCGCGAATGTAGATGAAACATTTACCTGGTTTGATGATAAAATGGGCATTAACATGAAAGGCATGACTGCTTTATCTGTAGCATCTGTAAACGGGAGTGCAGAAAGTATAAAAACCCTTTTGGATTTAGGTGCTAAATGTTATTCTACCTCTTCCGGAAATTTTTATTCTGGCGGATGTCTTGGAGTGGTAAAAGACAAAACACCCTTGGTTTATGCCATAGAATCGGGAAAGTTGGAAAATGTAAAAGTAATCATCGAGAATTGTGAAAAACCGAAAATATGGCAAAACTGGTCTTTATTTGAAGTTCGGCCAACTAAAATCGCGAAATACAATCATTGCTATGGAGGTAAGTCTTGGCTGAGACCATGGACCTATGCTGAATATTATGGCTTTTCGGATATAGCCGATTACTTACAAAAAGAATTTGACACCTATACTTTAGGTAAAGCGAAATGATTTCTCTGTGCTTCGCTAGGGATTAATCAGGAGAAAGGTAAGATTGATCAAACAACATTCCTCAAACCCTATCCGTAGCGCCCTCGCTACGGATCAATCACTTCATTGCTTCAAATCCTTTTCCAACAAATCCTGCAAGGCATCGGGCAGTTTGGGTTTCAAATTGACCAACTTTTTATAAAATGGTATTAGAGACAATGCCGCTAAAATCACTACTATACCAAATACAAAATAAACCCAAACCACCCTGCCTTCAGTAGTGAAAAAAGCATTGGAAATTAGTGCCACAATAACTATTCTAAACAGCACATTCATGGTCATAAAAACGCTGCTGCTGCGCCCGATCAGTTGATTGGGAATGTTTTTGAAAAAATAAGTCACGCGCATAATACGAATACCTGCATTGCAAAGTCCCAACAGAAATGTTACCGCATAAAACCAAAACAGATTGGTATTAAAACTGTTAAATACAAAAATTGCCCCACCGCATACCGATAAAATGATCACAGCCTTTACCATAGTAAATCCATAGAATATCCTGGTGATGGCCAAA
The DNA here is from genome assembly GCA_040877935.1 of Chitinophagales bacterium. Taxonomy (NCBI): domain Bacteria; kingdom Pseudomonadati; phylum Bacteroidota; class Chitinophagia; order Chitinophagales; species Chitinophagales bacterium. The sequence goes on along the minus strand of JBBDNB010000032.1, from coordinate 76,041 downwards.
CCAGCCAGCACACTGCCAAAGGCAAAATACATTTCATATGCCGCATACACATCTGCTGCCTGTAGCAAGTGCTGTTTGATATAAATGGGTTTGAGGTAAAAATTGCTGATCAGTACACCCAGGAAAACCCCAAATGTGGCATTTCCAAACAAAAACAGCAAGGGATTTTTCCTCAAGAAAATCAAGCCGGTTCTTACTCTTTCATAGACCGTTTGAATTTCTTTCACCCTTGTTGAAAAAGGCACAAAACGGATCTGACTGACCAGAAAAAATGCAATGAGATAAGTAGAGGCATTCAGCATAAAGACCTTTTGCAAACTCCAGGGCTGAATTTCAAACCCCACAGGAATAGCAAATCCAAGCAAATTTAAAGTCCCATCTTTAGTGCCTGCCAGTAGAATTGCAGCAAGGGCTCCGGCAAAAGCAGTGGTGGTTTGCCCCTGTATTTCAATATAGGAAGTAATGCGGCTGTAGTTTTTCGGCTCGGTAATTTCCTGCAAAAAAGCATAGAGATTAGGATAGTGGATATTATAAATCAAAAAAGTAAACCCAAAAACCATGGCTACCAAAAGTGCAGGCACAAAACCATTCAACATTCCAACCGCAGCCACAACAGATAAAAACACGGTACCAACAAGTGTATAAACCTGCATGATATTTTTCCTGTTGAACCGATCAATCAAAGTACCGCTGTACAATCCCCAAAACAAAGAGAGAAAAGCAATGATCAGATAAATCTTTCCAAACAAAGCAGGTTTTTCCAACTGATTGCTGAAATACCAGGGAATTGCGATCATACTGATGCCTTGTGCCATTCCTGAAACGGAATTGGCAGAAAATAGAAAAAACAATGCTTGTTTGTTTTTCAAAGCATTAATACTTTTAAGCGAGTGAAATTACTCATTTTTGAGCCCTGCTTATGCAAACAGAAAAGATCCTTCTTAAACTTATGCGCTATTGTGCCTACCAGGAACGTTGCCCGGCAGATATTCGAAAAAAAGCTGCAAAGTTTGAAATCTCAGAAGCTGAAACAGAAGCACTGATTAAAAGGTTAATAGAAGAAAACTATATCGATATAAAGCGTTATGCCAGTGCCTATGCACGAGGAAAATTTCATCAGAACAAATGGGGAAAAGTAAAGATAGAACAGGGTTTGAGGCAAAAAGAAATTGATGAGAAACACATAGATTACGGGCTGCGGGAAATTTCCCGAAAAGAGTATTCAGATACACTTCAGAAACTGATTGCCCAGAAATGGAAATCAGCTAATGGCAAAAATGATTTTGAGAAAAAACAAAAGCTTGCTGCTTTTTTGCTGCGAAAGGGCTATGAATCGGATTTGGTTTGGGATTTAGTGAACCAAATAAAATAACAGACAGGTGATTTGTTAAAAGGCTCCTTAAATAAGAAGTACAGTCCCCTTCATTTCGATGTAATAACTACCTTTAGAGAAATGAAATAGCCAAATGAACGTATAAAAAAACCTCTCAAATTCTTGAGAGGTTTTTGCTGTGTTGACCCACCAGGGCTCGAACCTGGACTCTTCTGGACCAAAACCAGACGTGTTGCCAGTTACACCATGGGTCAATGGAGCCACAAAAATAAGCATTAAAACAATTACAGCGCAATACTCTGTAGATTTTTTTGATCATTCTTAAATGTAGAAAGCCTTAGAATATCATTAGCTTTGGTTTTCAATAAGAGATTTAGTGGCAGATAAGGCAAAAATAAAATCGCGTTTTTGGTGGGTGGTCAGGAATATTTTATTTCCGGTCGCTGGTGTTTTACTGCTTTATGTGGCTTTTCGCGGAAAAGATTATTCGAGTATATGGGAAGCGATGAAAGAAGCCAACTTGTGGTGGTTTTTCCTTCCGCGTATTTTCATGCTTTTATCACATTGGGCCAGAGCCTGGCGCTGGGTGCTGCAATTGCGCACCTTTGGACACAATACTTCTATCCACACTGCCTTTCATGCAGTGCTGGCTACTTTTTTTGTCAATATTTATCTTTCAAAGGTGGGGGATTTTTATCGCTGTTGGGCTTTAAAAGAAACAGAACAAATTCCATTTAGCCGATCTTTTGGCACATTAATAATGGAAAAATTAGTTGATCTGATTATGCTTATCGGTTTCTTTGGCCTTGCTACAATACTTAAGTACAAGGAAGTTTCCGGTTTTTTGAAAAACCAGATTTGGAACAACCTCAAAGAAAAAGTGCTTTTAGTCCTGCCGCAGGAATACTGGCTGCCATTAATGGGGGGATTTGTCTTGCTGGCAATTATAGCTTTTTATATCTGGCGAAAATACAATTCGGGACAAAGTACTTTTCAAGCCAGGATAAAAGAAATTTTCACCAATATATGGCAGGGCGTAATTTCTATTAAAAACATAAAAAACAGCAGTGCTTTTATTGCATTGAGCTTCTTTATTTTCCTATGCTATCTGATTAATTTTCAGCTCTGTTTCTATGCAATGGAAGGCACTGCACACCTCAATATTATTGATGCACTTTTTATTTTCGCCACAAGTGCATTCAGCCAGGCAGCTCCGATTCAGGGTAATATTGGCGCTTTTCACTGGGTGGTTTCAGAATCGCTTCAGGTTTTAAAAATCACTCCTGAAATTGCACTGGCCTGGGCAACTGCAATGCATGCAACGGGCATGGTTTTTAGAATAGTTACAGGTTTGATCAGTGTGCTTTATTTAAAAAGCAGAGGCGTTGGGATTGCAGCGCTTGGAAAGCAAAATGAAGAAGCGCACAAGGGATAAAAAAGAAGTTTATATTTGCTTTGGACTAAGCTAAATCCTGAAAATATTTTTTTTAAAATGAATTGTCGATAGATTATAAAATGATCAATGTTACTAAAACCTTTTTGCCACCAAAGGCAGAATATGATAAATACCTGGATCGGATTTGGGCATCAAACTGGATCACAAATAAAGGGCCATTAAGTGCAGAGTTGGAAAAGAAACTGGCTGATTATCTAAATGTGAAGCATATTATACTTGTTTCCAATGGCACAATCGCTCTACAACTTTTATACAAAGCACTGGGGCTTAAGAATAAGGTAATTACAACGCCCTTTTCATATGTAGCCACTACTTCCAGTATAGTATGGGAAGGTCTGGAGCTGATTTTCTGCGATATTGATCCCGAAACACTTTGTCCTGACTTCAAAGCCATTAGATTAGCTCTGGAAAATGACAGTTCAATTTCAGCAATTGTACTGACCCATGTTTATGGCAATAGCGGCCCCCTGGAAGAGTATCAGCAATTGGCCGATAAGTACAATATTCCATTGATATACGATGCTGCGCATAGTTTTAATGTGAAGTACAATAATCAATCGATCTTAAATTTTGGAAAAGCAGCCACATTGAGTTTTCATGCTACTAAATTGTTTCACACTATTGAAGGTGGTGCCATAGCTACCAATGATGATGAACTTGCTACAAAAGTGGAATACATGAGGCGTTTTGGACATGATGAAATGGGTGGTTTTTTCGGCCTGGGTATTAATGCAAAATCATCGGAATTCAATGCTGCAATGGGTCTGGCTGTTTTGCCCTATGTTTCAGAAATAATTGAAAAACGCAAAGCAATATTTGAAATATACGATAGGTATTTGACCGGAAAAGTAATTCCTCTTAATTGGAATGAGGCGCTGGATCAGAATTACGCATATTACCCTGTTTTTCTAAAAAGTGAACCTGATGTAATTAAAGTCAAGGATTTTTTACAGAAAAAAGACATTCACCTAAGGCGTTATTTTCATCCTTCTTTGAATCAATTGCCATATGTAGAGCATGTTTCCTGCCCGGTATCTGAAGACCTTGCATCAAGGGTTTTGTGTTTGCCACTGGATATTGACTTGGATGAAGCAGAAATAAAAAATGTAGCTGAATTGTTCTTGCAAGCTTTAAACTCCTGATCTGCCAAAGCAGACCTCTATTTTTCTAAAATCACAAAAAACCCTTCGGCCAATTTTTTCTTCTGTGAATTAAAAACCATCATGCGGTATTCTCCGGGTTCAGGAATTTCATACCTAAAACTGGTATATTTCCAGCGTGCTTTAATTGCAAATTTTTGAGTCCGCTTGTGGTTGTTAAAACGTTTTGAAAAATCTTCCTTTTGATAGAGCTCTACAATGAGCTCGCTGTCATCAAACTGTTCCTGAATTTCAAGAAAAACATAAAAATAATTGCTCGATGCCTGTTTGTAAAATACAGTACTTACCCCAACCGGGACACCATTGTTTACGCCTCCACAAAAAACAAGTGAGGTAGGTTTTGGAAGCGCCATAGATTTACTAAGATCTTTGGATTCTGTACCTTTTGTTTCTTCTACAGTTTCCAGTGAGATATTGTAGATATTCTCATCGTCTATATCTGTGCCGAGATCTTCAAGTGAAGCAGGTGGAGTGTTTTTTTCGTCAGCCCTGGGTTCCATCGTAATTTTACCACTGTCAATTTTTTCAGGATCAATTTTTTCTGTTTTCTGCTCCGGCTCATCATCGGGAATATATTCCCCAGCTACTTTACTTTTCTCTTCCAGGTCACTGGTTTCTTCAAATTCCCGGTAACCAACAATTATTTTATCCCCAACTGACAAATTGTTGGACTTCATATCGTTCCAGGTCTTAATGTCCAATACAGAAACCTTGTATTGGCGCGAAAGGCTGTAAATGGTATTGCCCTTTTCAACCGTATGGAAAACAGGTTTTTGCGTTTCCTGTCCCCAAAGCAAGATACTGCTCAGAAAAAAAGAAATATAAAAGCTGTATGTCAATAGTTTTTTCACACTTGAAGATAAATATACTGATAGAAATCAGATTTCCTCATTCAAATTATTTTTTTGGGAGCTTTCATTAATGCGGATAATCAATTTGCACTTGACAGCGCATTGCTAAGTTCTGAAAAATTCAAAGCAATTTCTGATTATGTATTGAATTTCTGTTTGTGAATAAATCATTCATGTAGACTCAACAAGTGGTTTTAAAGCATATGCATTACTAATATTTAAAATCGCTTAAAATCGAAAAAATATCGCGTTCGGCCTTTACTTGCTCTACATGAATACCCAGTTCAGAAGCGCCTTCAAGATGCATTAGCGTATCATCAAGAAAAAGGGTCTCTTCAGGCACTAAACCATTTTGTGTGAGTACATGCTCAAAAATTTCTGCATCGGGCTTGCGCATAGCTACTTGCTGAGAGTAATAGCAATTTTCAAAAAAGGAGCTTAAGTCTTCAAGTTGATGTGCTCTATTCAGAATTTGATTGAATGCGCGATAATGAATAGTATTGGTATTGCTCAAAAGGAAAATTCTGTAATTGTTTTTAATCTTGTTCAAAAAATTCAGGCGCTCTATAGGAATTGAACCAAGCATTGCATTCCATGCTGCATCAATTTCTGAATCGCTTAGATTTTCGCCAGTAAAATCTCGAATGTACTGCCTGAATTGAATATCGCTGATTTTACCTTTTTCGAAGGGATAAAAAATTTGCTGTTGTGCTTCAGGGGATTTTAGCACATGTGCTTTTTCTCCGAGTAATTTATAAAATGCAGCTTCTGTGGCCGACATATCCAGGTTAATAATTACCCCGCCCAGGTCGAAAATGATGTTTTTTATAAAATGCATGGATAGTCTATTTGTTTTGACTGCAAATATGTAAATTTGCATTTCATTTTTCAGCAGCATTCTATCTGCAAACAGAAAAAGGGCCTATAGCTCAGTTGGTTAGAGCAGTGGACTCATAATCCATTGGTCCCAGGTTCGAGTCCTGGTGGGCCCACTTTTTTTCCTTTCTTTCTATTATTTTATTCCTGAACTACAAAGCGTTTAACAGCTAAGCCATCATTCAGTTGAATTTGGATAAGATAAACTCCTGTCGGCCAATCGCTCACATTAATGCTAAATTGAGTTGTATTTTGCCCCATCACTTTGCTCCAAATAGATTTTCCATTCAAATCAAAGATTTCAGCATGCTCAGCTTTTTCATCGCTGTTCCATTCTATTTGCACTGAAGTGCTTGCGGGATTGGGATATATTTTCAAAAATCGACTGAATTCTGCGTCCTCAACATTAACACTGCTGTCCATTGGCACTTCAATTACTGTTTTCAACAAACAGCCATTGGCATCTATTAAATTGAGAGAATAACTTCCTGCAGCAATATTTTTCAATGTATCTGAACGGGAAGGCCCCTGCCATTGATAAAGATAGGGAGGAGTTCCACCCTGTGGATTCAATACTATACGGCCACTTCTGTTGCCATTGTCAGGCGTTACTTCTGGGTTGATATATAAAGAATCTGCCTGGTCAATAAAAACTGAATCGGTATAGGTACAGGAATTACTGTCTGTAAGCGTAAAACTATTGTAAGCATACTCAAGCTGATTATTAGTAAATGTATTTTGCCCATCTTCCCACAAAATATCAATGGGACTTACTCCTCCTGAAGGGATAATAGTGGCAATGCCATCTGAGCCCCCATGACAACTCACATCTTCCAGAATGGCATTAAAGGTTAAAGCATCAGGCTCTGTAATTTCAAAAGCAACTTGCTTTGAACATTGATTACTGTCTGATACAGTTACCTGGTAATTGCCTGCCAATAAATTGCTGTCAAAAGCAGTAGTAATACTACTGTCCTGCCACTGATAGGTATATGCACCAACTCCACCACTTACATCAATAGCAGAAATGCCATCTGCATTACTATTGCACGTTACAGGTGTCGTATTGATATTGATTTCGAGCGAATCGGGCTGCTCGATTGAAAAACAAATTTCTTTGGTACATCCTGTGCTATCCTTTACGGCAAGTGTATGTTGTCCTTTCGTCAGGCCAGTGAAAACCGGGCTACTTTGATAGGTTTCACGGTCTATCGTATAACGGTAAGGAGGAGTCCCTCCTGTAGCTGCAACCTCTACCATTCCTGAAGTATCACCAAAACATTTGTTGTCTTCAGTACTTACTAACTGCAGATCAAGCCCACTGTAATAGCTGCAACTGTATATTGTGTAATCAGTAATTACAGTACCATTTTCATCAATCACCTCTAATGTTACAGCATTGTCTCCATCAATTGATATCTTCCCAAAACCGTCATTGGTATTTAAATTGCCTATGCCCTGACCACCTTCGCTCCAGACTAAGCCAAAACTCAAAAGGGGCACAGTTGTTACCAGTGCTGAATTGGTTTGTGACAAACAACCGGCCATTATTTCCGGCAAACCACCTGCCTGGCCATTATCAATTCCCGAAGTATGCGTGTCTCCACTCATCATTACTACCCCGTCAATATTTTCGCGATTCACCATGTTAATAATAGAATCCTGATCCATAGGATAGCCGCTCCAACAATCAACCAGGGCAGATGCCAGTGGCAACCCTGCAAGATTGGGTAAATTTAACACACCCTGAATAGCATCTCTGTAGGTGAGATTAAAAGCAGTAGCTGTAGTAATAAATTTCCAGGTAGCAGTGGATTTTTTCAGGTTTTCCAATAGCCAGGCTCTTTGCTCGTCTCCTAAAATTGAATGTCCGGGAGGAGGTGCGTAAACATAGTCTCCATTGACTTCCTGTATAGCGTCATTTACAGGCGATCGGGCAGCACGATCATCCAACATAAAAACTTCAATATTTCCATAGCGGAATTTGTGATAAGTTCCCTCGGAAGAGTCCACCGGTTCAAAGCCTGGAAAAAGATCGTAATATCCTTTGATAGCATTTCGCCTGGTGCCCGGAGGAAAAGGGATTTCCAATAGAGTGGGGTTTGTCCCAAAATCTGTATAGGAGGATGTATTTCGCGAAGTATTGTCATCCACATAATCATGATCATCCCAAACATAATCCATCCATGTGGTTTTCAGGAATTCTTTCATGTGCTGATAATCGTACTTGTTTTTATAGGCTTCAATTACACGTGAGTAATCTGCCGGAAAAAAATCATTGTTATTTGGCAAATTATCTGTATCATCAGGATATCCCCAATCGCCTATTTGCAAGAAAAAGTCTGCCGGATGATTGAGCATTTCTGCAAAAACCTCATCATTGCTTCTGTTTTCGTTTTGACAAGACCCCATCAGGAAAGTATAATTGCCACTTTCTCCATCACATGGTTTTGTCTTAAAAGTCCCCACATCAGAAGCGGGGCTTCCACCTAAATAGGCCTGGTGATAATAGCGGGTATTGCTTTCAAGCTCGTTTAGATTGAATTTTAACACATTTCCATTGGCCGGATCGCTGCTTGCATTTATTGAATCGTAGCTGCTGAAATTGGCCTGTTTAGAATAGCGCAACTGAGCATTTATGCTTTGATCGGCAAAGAAGAGCACTTTTGCTTTATTTTGAGTAACTCCGCCCGTAACAGGTCCATGAGTAATGTTCTGGGCAAGAGCTATAAGACTTCCTGTGATTAAACAGAAAAGTAAAATAATGGATTTATTCATTGAGTATTTGCTTTAATTCTTTTGGATAATTGGTAATAATACCCGCCACATTCCGGGCAATCATCTTACGCATTTTCTTTTCTTCATTAACAGTCCATATATAACTTGAAAGAGACTTATTATTCACTTTATTTAAAAAAGCTGAATTGACAAAGCTTTCGTTAGGGTTTATTCCGCTGATACTTACTTTATTTTTCCTAAAATAGTTTCCCCATTTCAAACTGTGGTCAATATATAAAGGGAATCCCGGATAAATACCCACTAATAATTTATAAATGGGAGCAGTAATACCTGTTTTTTCCATTTGTTCCAGGGAATGATCATAAAAACTCTGAAATTCTACCCATTCCTCTGCATTCATTTCCTTTACTAATTGCCAGGCTTTTTGCTCAATTTCAGGATAATAATCACTGCCTTTTTTTACTTCTATTAATAGAGGACATTTACCCACACATAGTTGCAATACTTCTGAAAGTTCAGGAATTTTAGTCCCGCTGAACTTTTCATCATACCATGAACCTGCATCAAATTCTTTTAATTCATTTAGCGTAAAATCCACTACATACCCTTTTCCGTTTGTTGTGCGATCAATTGTAGCATCATGAATCACAATGATTTCCCCGTCTTTACTCAGGTGGATATCAATTTCTACCATATCAACACCAATTTCAAGTGCTTTCTCAATTGCCGGAATTGTATTTTCAGGACAGTAGCCGGAGGCTCCGCGATGCGCAATGATTTTCGGATCTTGTCCATACTGAAAAAGGGGCATGCTTAAAAGCAGAGTGAGTATAAAAAGGAATCGATTCATTATTGCTTTGAGCCTGTAAAAATAAGCAAAATGATATACAGTCAAGTAGCAAAAACAGTAATGCAATTACTTAATGGCATAAAAAATTAGCTGCACTTGTGGCAAATAACAAATCGGGTTTGGCCTTAGCTGTAAAACCCATTGATTCTGCATAACCTACAGCCGCTTTATATACCTTGAAGGATGGAAATTCAGGACTTTTATTGAAATCCAAATCGATTTGCTTTATTGAATAACCGCAATGTTCGCGGATATATGAGGCCAGGTCTACAGAACGTTCAAGTTCTCCCCATAAGCGCGGCCATATCGCTGTTATTTTATTGACCTTTTCCTTTTTGTAAACCACATGTGCCCCATTTTGATAAAAGCGAAATAAAACAGTGCTTACATAAACGGTGTATCGGCTGTAGTTTTGACTATCACAACCTACATATATCTCTACATCTGGGTGCAGTTGCCTGTATTGACAAATATATTCTGCCAAATCGATCTTTTGACTGTTCCCCATTTTTATAAATGCATTCATTATCCGTATTTTTCAGAAAAATAAATAGTAACCTGCCCAAAAGACAATGCCTTTTGATAAAAAGCATCGAAAAAATAATAAAATAGCTTTAAAAACTTTAATTAGTTTATAAACAAGTAGAATGAACATAAAATTAGAACAACTGATTCCCTTTCCCCTAAAAGAAAGAGACTTAAGTAACTCACAAATTTGGAATCGGTCATTTGAACTGGAAAATGGCATAAGCTATCAGATTCAGGCAGCATCGGGTACCGGAAAATCAACTTTCTTACAGATCATTTACGGCAATCGCAAAGATTTTGAAGGCAAAGTGTTTATAGAAGGCAAAGACAGCGCAAAGTTAGGGGTCAATGATTGGGCAAGTTTGCGGAAAAACCGCTTTTCAATTGTTTTCCAGGATTTAAGGCTCTTTTCAGAATTGAGCGCTGTAGAGAATTTAAAACTTAAATTTCATCTTGAATCTGAGCATTCCTGGGAAAAAATTGAAAATATGATTGAAAAACTTGGGGTAGCCCATCTTTTGGACAGAAAAGCCAAGCACCTATCTTATGGAGAAAGACAACGATTTGCAATTATCCGGGCTTTAATTTCTCCTTTTGAATGGTTACTTCTTGACGAACCTTTTAGCCATCTCGACAAAGCAAATGCTAAAAAAGCTGCAGAATTGATCCAGGAAAATTGTAAAGAAAGAAATGCCGGAATGCTTGTGGCCGGCTTAGATGAAGATGCCTATTTTAATTATGACAAAACTTTACTGCTATAATGATTCGATTATTGTCTAAAATTCTCCTTGCACGCCAGGGACTTTTTCAGCTTTTGTTTGCCATAGGCGGACTGGCACTGGGGATATTTATTGTGATGATGGCCTGGCAGCTCTATACAGATGTGCAAATCCTGCTTAGTGATAAGGCTGAAGAGTCGGAATACATCATCATTAATAAAAAAATAACACTTGCCAATACAATGAACAGCAGTGTGTCTCAATTCAAGCCAGAAGAAATTGACAGCATAAGAAAACAGGATTTTGTGTTTGATCTGGCTGGTTTTGACAGGAATACATTTAAGGTCAATGCCGACTTTTCCTTTGATGTGGGCTTTGACGCCAATTTTTTCTTAGAAGCTGTTCCTGAAAAATTCCTGGACAAAACACCCGAGGATTTCAAATGGCAAAAGGGCGATAAATTTATTCCGGTAATGATTTCTGCAGAGTTTGTTCGCCTCTACAATTTTGGTGTAGCCACTTCACAAGGCCTTCCGCAAATGCCGGAAAGCGCCATTCAAATGTTCCCTTTCAAAATCATTATTTCCGGAAACGGAAAAGAACAGGTTTTTGATGCACGCGTTGTAGGGTTTTCCGAAAGAGTGCCTTCAGTTGTAGTCCCTACAAATTTTATGAATTGGGCCAATGAAAATTTCGGATCAAAACAATCCAAGCCCAATAAGCTGATTGCAAAAGTTGACCTGGAGAAAGAGGAGGCGATAAAATCTTATTTGAGTGAAAATCATTTGCAGACCAATGAAGAAAAACTGAAGAGCAGCAAAATTGCACAGGTTTTGCAATGGGTATTGACAGCAGTCGGGTTTATTGGAATGGTTTTTATTGCACTTTCGCTGGTTATTTTTGTGGTGCATTTCCAATTGCTGATTTCTAGAGCACAGACAGAAATTTCACTATTACTCGATATCGGATATGCTACGGGCAAAATTCAATTGGTGCTCAATTTACTTTTAATACCTGTGATTTTATTGATTGGGATTTTGGCTTTTTACTCAGCCCTTGTAGGCATAGAAGAACTTCATACGCTTTTGAAGATAAAAGCAGCAATTACTGATTTGAATATTCAATATCGAAAACTTATTGAGATTACGATGGGAATTTTACTGTTCACCCTTATCATTAACAACCTCTTCATTTATAAAACTATCAGGGGTAAAGTGTAAAAATCATTTCATAGGCAATCTCTGGTTTTCAATATTGAATGTTTCCTTTGTTTTTCGCTCCTGAAAATCGTCTATCATTCTTCCGTTGATATAGACGAAACCAATTAGCAAAATACAAAGCACCACAATCAGTACATTGATGGTCTGGTTTTTCTCCATTTTTCTCATTCTGAGTTTCATGGCTTATAGTTTTGACGCTTTAATAATACAGAATTTACAAAGAATTATTGTATTAATAAAGTCCTTAAAGCCAAAAATTGTTGAAAACCTATAAAAATCAGTTGTTTAATTGATACTCCTGATTATCAAAACTGGGTGTTTCAGGTGTTTTAATTTGAATATAGGCGTGTTTAGAAGAATTGTGGCAATTGTTGCACTCTGTAATTAATAAGCGATAGGCGGATTCAAAACTTTCTTTATTTTTAAGATTTTCTTCAAAAGTTTCTACTGCCTTCAGACCAAATTGCTTCATTAATGGACTGATCTCCACTCCATCGTAAATCATATTCACATCATGGATACGCTCCATACTTTCTTCTATTTCATGCACATAAAAATCTGTTAGTTCTTTATTGCCAGCCTTGCCTGAAAACCAAAGTTTGTCAGCATAGGTAAGTAGGCGTTGCATATGCACAGCCAGTTCTATTTCTTCCTGATCTTGCTCAGAAAGTGAATCTATTTTCTGTTCAATCTGACCAATTTTTTTTGCGCTTTGTGCCTGCTCAGAACGCAGGTTTACATTTAAAAATAACAAATAGGCATTGAATGCCACTATCAGGAGAAATGCAATAAAAAGTATAGTGTTTTTCATATCTATTAAGCTAAGAAAAATTTATTTTCTACAAAACTGATCAATAAGTTGCTGATGTTGTGGATAAATAATAGAAAGTTTTGATTTTTCAGCCAATTCAAAGTCGGAAAAATCAAACCCCGGTGCTACAGCACAACTTACAAGACTATAATTTCCTTTGGTCTCAGCAGCAAACCAAGAAAGTGCCGGAATACAACATTGCAAATCTCGTTCAGCACCCAATTCATAGCACTTATAAGTACCGTCTTCCATAATAACATGAATATTCAGGTCAGCACCGCGATGAAAATACCATAATTCATCAGACTGAATGCGGTGGAATGCTGAAAAATAATCTTTTTCCAACAGGAAATAGATGGATGTTATGTAATTTCGTGCTCCTGAAAAGCGCTCAGGTAAAGCTGCTTTCGATATAGACTCACTGCTTCTAAAAACTTCTTTGTAATAGCCTCCCTCGGGATGTGCTTTCAAGTTGAGCTTATTTACAAGGTTATTATGTTCAGACATGTGGTGAAGTTTTGTAAATAATGTGGTTTTACAAAAATACAGTGTTAAATAATTAATTGTGTTTAGCAGAAACTCTATACCATTTTCCACACTTTTTATCAAAGTCGTGAATGATAAACCTTTTAGAATGTTCATAATTTTGACTTAATCTAAATTATTGATTTTCTAAATTGTCGAAAGAGTTTTACCCCGTTTTTCCATTTGTGTTGGTTTACCGGTTTTTTTTATTTACTAAATTCAATAAGCTATGTTCACCACAAGCGATGCTGCCTCCAATTCTAAATTATCAGAAATCACTACAAGTTTGAAAAAGAAGAAAACATACACTTATGAAGAAGCACTGGAAGCTTCAAAAAAATATTTCAACGGAGATGAACTCGCTGCCGGTGTTTGGATTAATAAGTATGCGCTGAAAGATTCTGATGGGAATATATACGAGTGCACACCTGATGATATGCACCGCAGAATGGCAGGTGAAATTGCGCGGATAGAACAAAAATACCCCAATCCATATTCTGAAGAAGAGATTTTTCAATTGCTCAAAGGCTTTAAATATATAGTGCCGCAAGGTGGACCAATGACAGGTATTGGCAATGAATATCAAATAGCATCGCTTTCCAATTGTTTTGTAATTGGCAACGATGGCAATTCCGATTCCTATGGCGGCATTATGAAAATCGATCAGGAGCAGGTTCAGTTGATGAAAAGACGCGGTGGCGTTGGGCACGATCTTTCCCATATTCGCCCAGGTGGCTCTCCCGTGAAAAACTCTGCGCTTACTTCTACGGGCGTTGTGCCTTTTATGGAGCGCTATTCAAATTCAACTCGAGAGGTGGCGCAAGATGGCAGACGTGGCGCATTAATGCTGAGTATTTCCATCAAACATCCCGATGCGGAAAAATTCATTGATGCAAAAATGGACGGCACCAAAGTAACCGGTGCTAATGTTTCTGTGCGTATTGACGATGATTTTATGAAAGCTGTAAAAAATGGAACGCCATATATACAGCAATACCCTGTTGACAGTGCTGATCCATTGATCACTAAAGAAATTGATGCGAAAAAGCTATGGAATAAAATCGTTCACAATGCCTGGCAATCGGCCGAACCGGGCATTCTTTTTTGGGATACCATAATCAACGAGGCCATTCCCGATTGCTATTCCGATCTGGGTTTTAAAACAGTATCTACCAATCCATGTGGTGAAATTCCACTTTGTCCCTACGACAGTTGTCGTTTGCTGGCCATCAACCTGTATTCCTATGTGAAAAATCCATTTGAGAAAAATGCGGAATTTGATACTAAATTGTTCAAAGAGCATGTACACATGGCGCAGCGCATTATGGATGATATTGTAGATCTGGAAGTTGAAAAAATTGATCATATCCTGGAAAAAATAGAAGCTGATCCAGAAGATCCTGAAATAAAAAGAATAGAGCACCGCCTTTGGAAAAATATCCGCAAAAAATGCCGTCAGGGTCGAAGAACAGGTGTGGGCATTACCGCTGAGGGCGATATGCTGGCAGCTTTGGGCATTCGCTACGGTTCTGATAAATCCATTAAATATTCAGAAAATTTGCACAAAACCCTTGCAACTGAAGCCTATCGTTCGTCTGTAGAAATGGCTAAAGAAAGGGGTGCTTTTCCCATTTATGAAGCCGATCGGGAGCAAAACAATCCTTTCATCATGCGATTGAAAGAAAACGATCCTGAACTGTATGCCGAAATGACCAAGCACGGCAGAAGAAACATTGCCCTGTTGACCATAGCGCCAACCGGTACAACAAGCTTGATGACTCAGACTACTTCCGGTTTAGAGCCTGTATTTATGCCCGCATACAAGCGCAGGAGAAAAGTAAATCCCAATGATAAAAATGCTCGTGTAGATTTCACGGATAATGTAGGAGATTCCTGGGAAGAATATGCCGTTTTTCATCATCATTTTGCTACCTGGTTAAAAACCAATGGCTTTGACCTGGAAGCAGTTCAAAAAATGGACAATGATCAATTGCAGGAGGTTATTGCCAAATCACCTTATTACAAAGCCACTGCCAATGATGTGGACTGGGTGCAAAAAGTAAAATTGCAGGGCGCTGTGCAAAAATGGGTAGATCACTCCATTAGCGTGACCGTGAATGTGCCCAATGAAGTTTCTGAAGAAATGGTGGGCAATATTTACCTCACAGGCTGGGAAAGCGGTTGCAAAGGCATTACCGTTTATCGCGATGGTTCCCGTTCCGGTGTTTTGATTTCCGATTCGGATAAAAAACAGGAAGGAAAGGTCAATGAGTTTTTGGAAACCAATCCACCCAAACGACCCGATGTATTGGATGCAGAAATAGTGCGCTTTAAAAACAACAGCGAAAACTGGATTGCCGTGGTTGGAATTTTAAATGGCAGGCCCTATGAAATCTTTACCGGAAAAGCTGAGGATTCCTTCTTTATGCCCGATTATGTGCAAAAAGGGGAAGTGATCAAAAATCGCAATAAAGACAATGGGCTTTCTCGCTACGATTTTAGATATGTGGACAAAGATGGTTACGAAATTACCATTGGCGGGCTTTCCCGTGCTTTCGATTCAGAATATTGGAATTATGCCAAATTGATTTCAGGTGTATTGCGCCACGGAATGCCACTGCCCTATGTAGTGGATATGGTTTCTGAGCTGCACCTGAGCGATGCTTCTTTGAACACCTGGAAAAATGGTGTGGTGCGCGCTTTGAAAAAATTCATTGCAGACGGCACTGCCCCTACCGATAATGTTTGCCCCGATTGTGGTGATGCGGCCTTGATTTATGAAGAAGGCTGCCTCAACTGCAAAAGCTGCGGACATAGTAAGTGTGGCTAAAGAAAAATTGAAAACCTATTCTTTTTTATGCGCAAGCTGGGGATCAGCCAAAAGCTTTTTGATATTGCCCAGGAATCCTTCTTAAACGGTACAGAGCTTGAGGTCATTAATATGAAAGTTGCTTAGTGCAAGTTTCACGCAAAGAACGCCAGGGAATATCGCAGCACTCGCAAAGATTTCTCTCTGCGGACTTTGCGTGGTGGAATATAGAGACTCCAGAATCTTATTGACTTTGAAATTAGGTGGAAACAAGAACCCTGAGTTAAAATTGTTTGTTCAGCGATTTATAAAAGAGCTGTATAAAAAACACAATACTGTAGATTAACTTTTGCCAAGTTTATTATCTTTAAATAGCCTGAAAAAATCAAAGCAACATGATTACAAAATCACAAATCATTGATTCCCTTGATAAACTGCCAGAAAAATTAAGTATTGACCAGGTGGTAGATCATTTGATATTTTTGGAGAAAGTCCATAAAGGCCTTGATGATTCAAATAAAGACAAGGTAAATACCAAAACAGAGGCAAGGAAAAAGCTGAAAAAATGGCTAAAGTAGTATGGACTGATAATGCCATTGCTGATCTTGAAGATATTGGTGATCATATTTCAAAAGATTCCGTCCGTTATGCAGAAATTACAGTAGAACGATTGTTTGAATCAGTTGATATACTTGAAAAACATCCGAAGTGCGGAAAAAAACTGGCGACCTTTAATAATGACAATTTAAGGGAGTTAATCAGGGGAAATTACAGAATCGTTTATTTTATCAAAGACAGTTTAAGAATTGATATTCTTACGGTTCATAATTGTGCAAGAGAGCTGGGCAATACTTTTGATTTTACCGATTGGGTTGATCCCATAGAAGATTAATACGCAAATGAAGATCGTTTGGAAGTATTGGTAAATTGGCATTCAAAGAAACACAACCCAAATACACCCGTCATTCTGGAAAATTTTCCCTAGAAAATTTATCAAAAATCTTCATCTATGGAAATGATTTTTTCACACAAAGAACACCAAGGAATATCACAGAGCAAGCAAAGATTATCCTCTGCGGACTTTGCGAAAAAGCTTTGCGCACTTTGCATGGAATATAGGGACTCCATAATCTACAGCGGGATGGTTTTGAAACGGTTTTTTTGCAGAAGAACTGCTACGCTAACTTTCGCAAGCGGGGCTATGTAAGATTCTTGATGAACTTTGAGTATTCATCTAATACTGGTTTGTAATCTTCTGTAAATTCTTTAGTGACTTCGTTTAATGATTTTAAATTAACCTTGAAACTAGTATGAATCTCGTCAACTACAGTTATAGGTTTTTGAATTTCGACTAGTTTGTATATGTCAAGTTCAGGTAATTGAAAGTTTTGCGATTTTAAGTCTTCAACAAACTTTATTGAGTGGTTTATAATCGAAATATAAATTTTATCATTTAACCTAAGGTTACAAGTCACAAAATTATAGCAATCTTTAGCATCTTGATATCCACTTAACAGGTAGTCATTATCTTCTCTGCTAAATAAATCTTCAAATCTACTTTTAGTGTAAATTGACTCAAAAACACAGCCGTGAGTTAAGCTCGAAATTGTAGAGAAAGGATATTTTTCAAATAGTTCTGTTGGTTCTCCCATTACAGGTATTGTTTCTCCATAATACCTATCGAAGCCTGAGAAATAATTATGTTTCACCTCAGTAATTTTTATTTCAGCTGTCTCTTTTCTTCCATAATCTTTATAGATAGTATTAACTATGTGATGACCTAACTCATGATAGAGTTTCCTTTCAATTTCTTTATAATTCATTATTTTATTTGTTTTAAAACCTCCACCAACTCCGCAATCATCATAGCGGTGGCGCCCCAGATGACTTTTCCTTCCAAATCGAAATAGGGTGAATTGATTTCCAAACCTCCGGCTACGGTAATCTTTTTAAAGCCCCGGTTCTTTTCTTCTAAAAACACCTCAATAGGTGTGGTGTGGATTTGTGCCACTTCAAAAGGATCGCGCACAAATTCATAGGGCGGTCGTA
Source organism: Chitinophagales bacterium (assembly GCA_040877935.1). Classification (NCBI taxonomy): domain Bacteria; kingdom Pseudomonadati; phylum Bacteroidota; class Chitinophagia; order Chitinophagales; species Chitinophagales bacterium. The sequence goes on along the minus strand of JBBDNB010000032.1, from coordinate 58,115 downwards.
AAATGCCAATAAAAGGAGTTACCAAAAAATTACTGGGTGGAATATAGAGCTCGGTGAGTTTGCCTACCAACTTTACCTTTTCTTCCTGAAAACCCACTTCTTCCCGTGTTTCGCGCAGGGCGGTATGCTCTAGGTCTTTGTCTGTATCGTCTTTTTTGCCCCCGGGAAATGCCATTTGTCCGCTGTGTACGCCTTCGTATTTTGAGCGTTCTATCAGCACCGTGTGAATGCGTCCTGCTTTTTCGAAAAAACCGATCAACACTGCTCCTTCCCTAGCATTTTTGCTGTAGTGCGCATATTGAGAGGGGGTCATGCGGCCTTCGGGTGCCATTTTGTATTGGGCTTCCAATCCCGGTAGGCCATTGGATAGGGCTTTTTTCAATCGCTCTTCAAAAACATTGATTTTTAAATCCACTACAGTAATTATCAGTTTATAACGAGTTGTTTATAAAAGCTGTCAGCATTATTTATATCGGTTTTTTGACACACCTCTTATTGTATTTAAGTTGCTCAAAGATTCCATATTTTCCCTTTCATACAAAATCTTAGGGATTTATAAATAGCGGGTTCTTTGATTTTTTCTCTGTACTTTTTTCTTGAAAAAAAAGTACCAAAAAATTCAAGGCGCGACCAATTGGGCTCATAAAATCTACGCAACACTGCGTTATTGCGACTAAACTTGCTACGCAATTAGCAGGAAATTTTGTAAAAATTTCCTGATTGCTGTGCTTCGGACAAAGTCGCAATAGCCACTCCGTTTATGCTTGTTTTATGGCTCAATTGCTCAATGCCGAATAAAGCCCGATTTAAGCTTCCAGCATCTAATTTTCTTTTTTTATTAAAAGAACATTGATCTTCAAGTTCACAGCCTACATATTTCTGCGGTACTGCCCGCCCACTTCAAACAGTCCTTCGGTTACCTGCCCAAGCGAACAATACTTGGTGGCTTCCATCAGCTTCTCAAAAATATTTTCATTTTGCACCGCTGCTTCTTTAATCACATTCAATTGCTCGGCTGCTTGTTTTGCATTGCCTTTGTGCAATTGGTTTAGGTTGTCGATCTGCGCTTCTTTCTCTTCTTTGGTTGCGCGGATTACTTCTCCAGGAATCAGCGTAGGAGAGCCTTTGGAGTCTTTGAAGGTATTTACGCCCATGATTTTTAGCTCACCATTGTGTTTCAAAGTTTCGTAGTAAAGACTTTCTTCTTGAATTTTTCCACGCTGATACATGGTTTCCATAGCGCCCAATACACCGCCTCTTTCAGTGATTCTATCAAATTCCGAAAGCACCGCTTCCTCCACCAAATCGGTCAATTCCTCAATGATAAAAGCTCCCTGCAAAGGATTTTGGTTTTTCGCCAGTCCCAACTCGTGATTGATGATGAGCTGAATGGCCATGGCCCTGCGCACCGATTCTTCGGTAGGCGTGGTGATGGCCTCGTCATATGCATTGGTGTGCAGCGAATTGCAATTGTCATAAATGGCATACAGCGCTTGCAAGGTCGTGCGGATATCATTGAAACCAATTTCCTGTGCATGCAACGAACGGCCCGAGGTCTGAATATGGTATTTCAGCATTTGGCTACGGGCATTCGCACCATATTTTTCTTTCATGGCTTTTGCCCAAATTCTCCTTGCCACCCTTCCGATTACGGCATATTCCGGATCGATTCCGTTGGAGAAAAAGAACGACAGGTTGGGCGCAAATTTATTGATGTCCATGCCTCGACTGAGGTAATATTCCACATAGGTAAATCCATTCGCCAGCGTAAAAGCCAACTGCGAAATGGGGTTGGCACCAGCTTCCGCAATGTGGTAGCCAGAAATGGAAACGGAGTAAAAATTGCGCACGCCCGTATTGATGAAATATTCCTGCATATCGCCCATCAGACGCAAAGAAAATTCGGTAGAAAAAATACAGGTGTTTTGTGCTTGATCCTCTTTTAAAATATCTGCCTGTACGGTGCCGCGCACTTTTGGCAGGGTTTCTGCCTTGATTTTATCATAGACCTCTTTTGGCAAAACCTGATCGCCCGTAACGCCCAAAAGCATCAAACCGAGCCCATCACTTCCCTGTGGCAAATCGCCCAAATATTCTGGTCGCTTGACACCTTTGTCTTTGTAGATTTTTTCAATTTTCGTTTCAATTTCAGCTTCCAATCCCTTTTCCTTGATATACTTTTCACAAGCCTGATCGATGGCGGCATTCATGAAAAATCCGGTGATGATCGCTGCAGGGCCATTGATGGTCATGGAAACGGAAGTGCCGGGACTTGCCAAATCAAAACCTGAATAAAGCTTTTTGGCATCATCCAGACAGCAGATGGAAACGCCAGAGTTGCCGATTTTCCCGTAAATATCCGGTCGGTGGTCAGGGTCTCTGCCGTAGAGCGTTACCGAGTCGAAAGCAGTGGAAAGTCTTTTGGCTGGCAATTCGTAAGAAACATAGTGGAAACGCTTATTGGTTCGCTCTGGCCCGCCTTCGCCCGCAAACATTCGCGTAGGATCTTCGCCTTCTCTTTTGAAAGGAAAAACACCTGCGGTGAAAGGAAATTCGCCAGGTACATTTTCCTGCAAATTCCATTTCAACAAATCGCCCCAGGCCTTGTATTTAGGCAGGGAAACTTTGGGTATTTGCAAATGAGACAAAGACTCCGTGTGAGTTTTTACGTGAATGTCTTTTCCGCGCACTTGATAAATAAATTCATCTGCTTTGTAGCGTTTGAATTTCTCTGGCCACTCTTCAATTAATTTTTTGTTGCGAGGATCAATGTCCAATTCCAGTTTCTCCTTGCTGCTTTTTAAAGCGTCAATGGCAGATTGTTCTCCGCCTGTTTCTTCCAGTAAATCAATCGATTTTTGAAGGCTGTATAATTTCTGTGCAATTTCAGATTGCTTTTCTACCCAATCATCGTAGTGTCGGTTGTTCTCAGAAATTTCAGACAAATAGCGTGTCCTGTTGGGTGGAATGATGAAAATCTTTTCCGATTGCTCATTGCCCGCTTCAAAATTGGAATTTAAATCTGTGCCCGTTCGCTCTGTGATTTTGTCCATCAAAATTCGGTAGAGCTTGTTCATGCCGGGGTCGTTGAACTGCGAAGCGATTGTGCCAAAAACAGGCAGATATTCATCTTTGCTTTCCCACAACTGGTGATTTCTTTTGAACTGTTTTTTCACATCGCGCAAAGCATCAAAAGCACCGCGCTTGTCAAATTTGTTGAGCGCAATAACATCTGCAAAGTCCAGCATATCAATTTTTTCGAGCTGGGTTGCTGCGCCATATTCAGGGGTCATTACGTACAAGCTCAAATCGGAATGATCGATGATTTCCGTATCGGACTGGCCAATGCCGGAAGTTTCCAAAATCACCAAATCAAATTTGGCAGCTTTAAGAATATCCACCGCTTCCTGCACATATTTGGAAAGTGCCAAATTGGATTGACGTGTGGCCAAAGAGCGCATATAAACTCTATTGCTTGAAATCGCATTCATGCGAATACGGTCGCCCAACAAGGCTCCACCCGTTTTTTTGCGAGATGGATCTACCGAAACAATGGCAATTCGTTTGCTTTCAAAATCAACTAAAAATCTGCGCACCAATTCATCTACCAATGATGATTTCCCGGCTCCACCGGTTCCGGTAATTCCCAAAACCGGGACTTTATTTTTTTCGGCAGCAGCTTTTATATCAGGACTGAATTTTTTGTATTCATCGGCAGCATTTTCAGCTATAGAAATAACTCTGGCCAATTCGCCACTTTTCTTTGCTTCCAATTTATCGAGTTGGAAATTTAATTTTTCTTCCCAAACAGGAAAATCGCATTGCTCAACCAAATCATTGATCATACCCTGTAAACCCAATTCACGACCATCATCTGGCGAATAGATGCGCGTGATGCCATAAGCTTCTAATTCTTTGGCTTCATCGGGTAAAATTACCCCACCGCCTCCGGCAAATATTTTGATCTGCCCTGCATTGTTTTCGTGCAGGAGGTCGTACATGTACTTGAGGTATTCCACATGTCCGCCCTGGTAGGAAGTCATGGCGATGCCTTGTACATCTTCCTGAATGGCGCAATCCACTACATCCTGCACGCTGCGGTCGTGCCCTAGATGAATCACTTCACAGCCAGTGGACTGTATTATCCTGCGCATGATATTGATAGAAGCATCGTGGCCGTCAAATAGCGAGGCGGCCGTTACAATTCTTACTTTATGTTTGGGTTTGTATATTTTTGGTTGATTCATTTCCACATGGTGTTTGTCCCTCAAAATTAAGGAATTTGTGGTGGGGATAATAGGATGCTGATTACACTGGTTGGGCTGAGTTTTGCTTTAGTGGTCGGAAGAGCTGGAGTTGTCCCGTCACTGTTTGAACTTTAAAACAAAAACAGAAGGTTTGTATATTTGGATTGGAAACTTAATCATCAGTTATGAAAACACATACCTATCGCATATTGCTTACCGAAGAACCTGATGGAGGATATACCGTAACTGTTCCTGCACTGCCTGGCTGCGTAACATATGGAGAAACCATGAAAGAGGCTGTTGCTATGGCAAAAGACGCCATTGCACTTTATATTGAAAGTCTTGCTGCACATGGCGACCCAATTCCAAGTGAAGAAGTTATTTTTGAACATATGGTTTCTGTGGCCGTATGAGTTCTTTGCCCTCATACACTCCAAAAAAATTAATCAAATTACTATTGAAAAAAGGATTTTTACTCGATAATCGAGATTTAAATGCTCCGAGGCTTGCCTCTAGATCAAAAATATTTTTTCAAATAAATACTTCGTGGGCTTGCCCCGAGGATTTTTTTACTTGACAGAACTTCGGGCAGCCATCACATTTACATGCTTCCCGACCGCTCTAAAAGAGTGATCGTCCCCAAACACAATAAAGATATTCCCAAAGGGACATTGATCAGCATTATCAAGCAAGCGGGCATTGATAAAAGTGAGCTGTAGAGTGTTGTATTAGAATGTAAACATCCATCATGTTACTTAATTGAACTTTAAAACAAAAATATAAGGTTTGTATATTTGGATTGGAAACTTAACAATCAGCTTATTATGAAATCACAAAATATACTTATAGCACACCCCAAAACTGATGAAGAGGTAAATGCCCTGAAAGCTTTTATGAAAGCACTTAAAATAAAGTTTGAGGTTTCCCCGGAGTCAGAGTATAAACCTGAGTTTGTAGAAAAAGTACTGGACAGTCGAAAAGAAGCCAAAGAAGGAAAGGTGACAAGGGTGAAAAAAGAAAACTTAAAAGACTTCCTAAATATAAAGTGAGCTATCATTTAGATTTTACGGATACAGCAAAGAAAGATATTTCTGCACACAAAAAAGCGGGAAATAAAACTGTACTCAATAAACTCTTAACGCTATTGGAAGAATTAGCGGAACATCCATTTACAGGGACTGGAAAACCTGAACCCCTAAAACATAATCTTTCTGGCATGTGGTCGCGAAGAATCAGCAGGGAGCATAGGCTTATTTACGAAGTAGAGGCAAATACAGTAAATATCCTTTCAGCTAAAGGACATTACAAATAAGTTTGCTAAAGTTGAAGGGTGGTAGGTGGTGTTTGGAATGACTTTTTTAGAAAAAAGGATTTTTACTCGATAATCGAGATTTAAATGCTCCGAGGCTTGCCTCGAGATCAAAAATATTTTTTCAAATAAATACCTCGTGGGCTTTCCCCGAGGATTTTTTACTTGACAGAACTTCGGGCAGCCATCACATTTACATGCTTCCCGACCGCTCTAAAAGAGTGATCGTCCCCAAACACAATAAAGATATTCCCAAAGGGACATTGATCAGCATTATCAAACAAGCGGGCATTGATAAAAGTGAGCTGTAATTGTTAAATGAATTACGAACCATTCCTATCAACTTTCCCCGTTGATAAGTTTCAATCCATTTAATAGCTGAAAATTTCTGAAAAGCGTACTTTTGATTTCAAACTAACCCCCTGAATTATGCCAAGCGTTCAAGACCTAAAAAACATTGCCCAACAAGTAAGAAGAGATATTGTAAGAATGACCAATGGCGCAAGTTCCGGGCATCCGGGCGGATCCATGGGTTGTGCAGATTTTTTTACGGCTCTTTACTTTTCAGAGTTAAACCACTCCACGGATTTCAATATGCAAGGAGATGGAGAAGATTTGTTTTTTCTTTCCAATGGACATATTTCCCCGGTTTGGTACAGTGTTTTGGCGCGCTCAGGATATTTCCCCGTGGAAGAATTGAGCACTTTTAGGAAAATTGATTCCCGGCTTCAGGGCCATCCCACAACAATGGAAGATTTGCCAGGCATTCGTGTAGCCTCCGGTTCTCTTGGCCAGGGGCTTTCAGTTGCCATTGGTGCCGCTTTATCAAAAAAACTAGATGGAGATACGCAAATGGTATATTCATTGCACGGTGATGGGGAATTACAGGAAGGACAAATCTGGGAAGCTGCTATGTTTGCTGCGCATAATAAAGTTGACAATCTGATTTCTACCATTGACTGGAACAGCAAACAAATTGACGGTGATCTAAAAGATGTATTGGATTTGGGCGACTTACGCGCAAAATGGGAAGCTTTTGGCTGGGATGTAATGGAGATAAATGGCAATGATATGGAGGCTGTATTAAAGGGATTGAAAGAAGCCAAATCCAGAACCGGAAAGGGAAAACCCGTAATGATCCTGATGAAAACCATTATGGGAAAAGGCGTTGATTTTATGGAAGATGACCATGGGTGGCATGGCGTAGCACCAAATGATGAACAATTAGAAACTGCCCTGACACAATTAGAATCGTCTTTAAGCGATTATTAATAAGTATAAATCAATTTGCCTTGAGTCCTGTTAAATTGTTTTTTTATGGACTGATATTTTTATTGCTGTGTGTTTTTTCACTTTCAGCACAGGATGCCTATTCAGAAAAATATTTCGCTCAAAAAACCCGAATATTACTAATACTGGACGCTTCCGGCAGTATGAACGAAACCTGGGAAGGTCAGCAGCGCTTTGAAATCTCTAAGTCAATTTTGAGCAATATGGTGGATAGCGTAGAAGCCAGCAACAAGGATGTAGAGTTTGCCCTACGTATTTTCGGACACCAATCGCACAAAGACGAACGCAATTGCAAAGACAGCAAATTGGAAATTCCCTTTGGCACAAATAACTCCAAAAAAATAAAAGCAAAACTAGCATCAGTCGAACCACAGGGCTGGACACCCATCGCCTATTCACTTTTGCAAGCTGCCGATGATTTCACCAATGTACCGGGCGTAAAAAATGCCATTATTCTGGTAACGGACGGGCTGGAGAATTGTGGCGGTGATTTATGTGCCGTAGCCGAAGCCTTGCAAAACAAAAGAATTACACTAAAACCATTTATAATTGGTGTAGATATTCAGGAAAATGCCTTTCCGGAATTCGATTGTGTGGGCTACTATTTTGATGTTTCCACAAAAGATGCATACAAAGTAGTGCTGGATAAAGTAATTTCCCAGGCACTGAACACCACCACTGTTCAAATCGATTTGCTCGATGAAGCCAAAAAAGCCAAAATCACGGATTTAAACATCAGTATATACGACAGTAAAAGCGGTATTTTGATTTATAACTTCATCCATACTTTTAATAAAAACGAATTGGCCGATACTTTGCTGCTCGATCCTGTTGGCAGATATGATTTTGTAGTCAATTGTATTCCTCCTGTAGAAAAAAACGATGTTGAATTGATTGCAGGAAAACACAATATTATAAAAATAGAAGCTCCACAAGGCCACCTCTATTTAAGCACAGCTGACGGGCAAAGTCATTCCAATACAAAATGCCTTGTTATGCGAAAGGGAAAAAATGAGATATTGTATGCCCAACGTATTAATAGCAGGCAGCGCTATCACAGTGGTATTTACGATCTGGAATTGCTTACACTACCGAGAATTCGCATGAATGGAATTAAGATTGGAGGCGATAAAATAAAAGAAATAAGAATTGCAGCTCCCGGAACACTTAGTACTTATGGCAAAACAGATCAGAAAGCCACAATATTTAAAGATGATATTGATATGACCTGGGTAGCAGAACTGGAGAATATCAATGGGAAAAACCAATTGCATTTACAACCAGGTGCATACAAGCTTCTTTTACAGCCTGCTAATTCAGAACATACTGAGGATAGTAAAGTAATTGATTTTTCAATTGAGTCAAATGCAGAAAATGTTTTAAGATTTTGAGCAAGGGATTTTCAAAATATGCTTTACTTTTTTTGCTCCTTTTTTTGGGACAAAATGTTCTGGGACAAACAGAACAAAGAACCCGTATACTACTACTGCTCGATGCTTCAGGGAGCATGAACAATTCCTGGAATTCGGCAAGCCCTATTTCCAAAATGGCTTCAGCCAAGCAAATACTAACTGAATTGGTTGATAGTCTTAACAAAAATCCAACTATAGAAATTGGCCTTCGAATATATGGGCACCTTTCACCCTTGTCTTCCAGAAACTGCCAGGACACACGTCTGGAAGTGGGGTTTAGCAGAAGTAGTGCTGATTTTATCAAAAAGAAGCTACGCAATCTTCGCCCCAGGGGAATTACGCCTATAGCCTATTCTCTTCAGCAAGCTGCAAGTGATTTTCCAAGCACCAATGCCCGGAATATTGTGATTCTAATGACAGATGGGGAAGAATCTTGTGATGGCGACCCTTGCGCTGTAGCAAGAGAACTGGAAGCCAAAGGAATTGTATTGAAGCATTTTGTAATAGGTGTTGGGCTCGAAGGTGATTTTCAGGAAGCTTTTAACTGCTTCAGCGGATTTTTTGAAGCAAAAAACCCCCTAAGCCTGAAATCTGCACTTGATAATATTATTTCGAGAATTGTGAATAAAACCACTACACAGGTACATTTACTTAATAAAAAAGAACTGCCTGAAATTACTGCTTTGCCAATGGTCTTTTTTGATCACTTTGACCACAAAGCAGATTATACATTTTATCACAAGCTGGATAAAAACGGAATCCCGGATTCATTAAATATTGATCCCATTACAGATTATGACCTGCGCATTTACAGCCTGCCTGTCGTTCAGAAAAACAAAATTACACTTACACCAAATGAGCACAATACTATAAAACTAAAGCTTTTAGAGGGCAGCTTACAGCCTAATATTCTTGGAAAAACCCTGAATAATAACCTCAACAATCAGATAAAATGTTTGATGAAAAAACAGGACGGCACACTTTTTCATGTACAAGACCTCAATACACAACGAAAATACCTCAGCGGAAAATATCAGATTGAGTTGCTCACATTACCACACAAAAAAATGGAGCTTGAAATAAAAACAGGGGAACTGAGCAAAGTGGAAATTCCAACACCAGGCATTGCCAATATTAAAAAGCCCTATAAATTCATCGGGGATATTTACCTTGATGAAAAACGAATGAAAAAAATCTACGCAATACAGGAACGTGATGGGACAGAAACAGTAGCTTTGCAACCGGGCAAATATAAATTGGTTTATCGCATACAAAATGCCCGTTCTATGCACGAGACCAAAACCATTTCATTTGAAATTAAATCAGGAGAATCAATCTTACTAAATTTGTGATATGCTGGAAAAAATAAAAGTAACAGGAGAAAAAGATACCCGCTCCGGTTTTGGTGATGGGATGACAGAATTAGGAGAGAAAAACAAAAATGTAGTAGCACTGTGTGCTGATCTTACAGGCTCTTTAAAATTGGGGGATTTTGCAAAAAAATTTCCTGATAGATTTGTTCAAACAGGAATTGCGGAAGCCAATATGATGGGCATTGCTGCCGGATTAGCCATTGGTGGTAAAATCCCATTTGCTTCTACCTTTGCCAATTTTGCTACCGGCAGAGTCTATGACCAAATTCGACAGTCCATTGCCTATTCACAAAAAAATGTAAAAATATGTGCTTCACATTCCGGATTAACTTTGGGAGAGGACGGTGCTACCCATCAGATTTTAGAAGATATTGGCTTGATGAAAATGCTGCCCGGAATGACTGTAATCAATACCTGCGATTACAACCAAACAAAAGCGGCCACATTGGCCATTGCAGAACACGAAGGCCCGGTCTATTTGCGATTTGGACGTCCTAAGATGCCCATTTTCGTTCCTGAAGATCAGGAATTTAAGATTGGCAAAGCATGGAAAATATGCGAAGGAACAGATGTGACAATTCTTGCTACCGGACACCTTGTATGGAAAGCCGTAGAAGCTGCCCGTGTTTTAAAAGAAAAAGGCATCAGTGTTGAATTGATCAATATACACACCATTAAACCACTGGACGAAACTGCAATTTTAGAATCTGTGAAAAAAACAGCTTGTATCGTGACCGCAGAAGAACATCAGATATTTGGCGGAATGGGCGAAAGTGTTGCGGGTCTGCTGGCCAGAAAATATCCAGCCCCAATAGAAATGGTAGCAGTAAATGACAGTTTTGGAGAGAGCGGGAAACCGCATGAATTGATGACCAAATACAATATAGACACTGCCGATGTTATTGCCGCTACTGAAAAAGTGCTCAAAAGAAAATAAAACTTGCCTTTGCTTAATAACTTTTTCTATCGGCTATAGATCACCATTCTTGTCAACTCTATAAATTAAGCATGCGGGATCTGGATCGGGAAATATTGAAGCTATTCAAAGTAGAAGTCACAAAAGAACAGGGCTTTAACCTGCTTGTAAAAACATACAGCGAAAAACTATACTGGCAAATCAGAAGAATGGTTTTTCTGCATGAAGATGCCGATGATGTGCTGCAAAATGTATTTATTAAAGTATGGCGCTACTTAGATAATTTCAAGGAAGACGCTGCGCTGCACACCTGGCTCTACCGTATAGCTTATAATGAAAGCATCAGTTTTCTCCGCAAAAACAACAAGCATCTGGTAGTTGAAGATCAAGAAGCATCAGCTTACCTGACTGAGCAAATAAAAGCCGACCCTTATTTTGACGGGGATAAACTGGAGCTGAAATTACAGGAAGCAATTGCCGCCCTTCCGCCAAAACAGCGCATGGTCTTCATTCTGAAGTACTATGATGAAATGCCCTATAATGAAATGAGTAATGTTCTGGAAACTTCAGAAGGCGCACTAAAAGCCAGTTATCATCATGCTGTGAAAAAAATTGAAGCATTCTTTAAAGAGGATTAAACCTTTTCGTAAAAAATCATTCTAAAACACAATGACTCAGAATAAAGACATAAAAAAGCTGCTTGAACGGACAAAAGCAAAAGCACCTAAATCAGGGCTTACTGTTCCTGGCAATTATTTTGAACAATTGCAGGAAAGGGTCATGCAAAATGTGCTTGATCAAAATACTACTAAGGTAGTACCCATTGCGCATGGGCCCGGAAAAAATGTTGCCGCACTTTTAATAGCAGCTTCTTTCGCAACTGTTTTATTTCTGGTAAATATGGGCTCGGATAAAATAAAATCTGAAAACCCTGTACTTATGGATTATACTACTGAAGTAATCAATGATTATTTAGAAAAAAACACAAGTGAAATTGAGCTGATGGCCTATGCCGATGAAATTGAAATGTCTTTGATTGCAAATAATGACAATGAACTTTCCGGCATTCAAAGTAAAATGATCGGTGATTTCCTTATGAGTGAGTCTGATGAATCTGATTTGGGTGAATTTTACGATTATTAATTTACAAAATATATAATTATGAAAAAGCTAATTTTAATAACCTGCATTGCACTTGTAAGTTTAAATATTTTTGCCCACAGGGGTTATGGACAAGAGAGCCATGAGAAAATACAAAAAATGAAGGTGGCTTTTCTTACTGAAAAATTGGACCTCTCCGTTGAAGAAGCACAAGCTTTTTGGCCTGTTTATAATAATTATGAAAAGCGCAGGCGAGAATTGAGGGAAAAATATAAGCCTAATTATAAAGATGAAGATTTCGATATTGAGTCGCTTTCAGATAAAGAATTAGAGGCTTTTATTGACGGTAAGTTGGAATATGAAAGGGCAAAGCTGGAATTAAAAACAAATTATCACGAAGAACTAAAGCGTATTTTTTCAAATAAAAAGATAGCTCAACTCTACTCTTCAGAGCATGCTTTTAAAAAGTATTTATTCAGCGAAATGAAAAGCAGATCGGAAAAGTGTGAGGGAAAGAAAGATAAATAATTTCCTAATTCAGGTTATTATGGCCACTCAAGATCAATGTTTTTTAAGGGTAAAATAGAAAGTTGTTCCTATTCCCGGTTCCGACTCTACCCAAATCTTACCACCATGTCGCTCAATTATATTTTTGCAAATGGCAAGCCCCATTCCAGAACCTTTAAATTCATCGCGGGTATTTAACCTTTTGAAAATCTCAAAGACTTTCCCTGCATATTTTTGTTCAAATCCTATACCATTATCAGCAACAGAAAAAAGGTAATGATCTCCCTTGTCCTTTGATATTATTTTGATTTCAAGCGATCTGTCAGATTTAAATTTTATGGCATTGCCAATCAGGTTTTGAAACACCTGAGCCATATTTGACGCATCAGCTTTTAATTCGGGAAGCGGGCCAGCAGTAATCTTAGCATTGCTGTCCTCTATTTCCTTGTTCAGCTTTTCAAGAACTTGTTTTAATACTGTATCTAAAGCTACCGGTTCTACATCTTTTACATTTGTACGTATATGAGAATACTCAAAAAGATCATTAATAATGCTGTGCATTCGTCTTACACCTTCTTCTACGAATTGCATGTAATTTTTTGATTTTCCTTCTACAAAAATGTCTTTATGCCTGCGCTGTATCAATTGCATATACGAGGTAATCATGCGCAGAGGTTCAATCAAATCGTGGGTAGTAACATAGGCAAATTGCTCAAGATCGGAATTGTAGCGCTTCAATAATGTCTCTGCCTGTTCTTTTATTTTTTCGTTGCTCAGAATTAGTTCTTTCTGGCTTTTGCGCATTTCAAGCATCATTATATTAAAAGCCTGGGTAAGTCTGCCAATTTCATCCTTTGATCGAATGGGCAATGCCTTGAGTTCCAGATCACCTGAACTGATTTTTTCAGAGGCCTGAGTAAGCGTTTCAAGTGGATTTGTGATTTTTCTGGTAAGATATATTGCCATTAAAATTGCAATAATCAATATAAATACAATGGTTATAGACGTTGTGTATATTGTTGATTCTATAGTGTCGCTGGTAAATTGAAGAATACTCAAACGATTCTTATTTACGCTTTTTAGGGCTTGCTCTACCGGTATTTCAACTATCACAATCCAGTTGTATTTGTTGCGATAATGAGAAATCAGTGTTTGTTCGCGCAAAAAGGTGCCGCTTTCATTTTTAAGCATTTGTTGGATATACCTGTATTTAGAATAATCTGAATTTTGCGACATTTCTTTGGGAGATGGATGTGATATCAGCTTACCATCAGCAGAGACCAAATAAATAATGCTCTTTTCATCTAATCGGGTACTGAGCAGGTAATTGTTCAAAAAAGTAAGATCAATTTCAAAAATACAGCCGCCCTTATAGTTACCAGCCATATCAATAATAGGCTGTGCTATCAGTACAAAACTTGATTGATTGCTGTTGGAGTGCATTACATCAGAAATATAAGATTTGCGCTTGGAGAGGCTGTCATTTATCTGTGTCAATAAAGTAGGAGCCACATCCTCTGTGTTGAGCGCAATAAACCCTTCGCGTTTCAGAACAATTTCAGCAAACTCATTGATTACAAATGCTTTTAAAATAGCCGGCTCGCTTGCTATTAGATTTGAAATATAGCGATTGATTTCATTGTGGTTAAAATCAATAAAATCGGGAGACAGCGTAAGTGCATTGAGTTTGTTGCCAATTCGGTCAATTTCCAGCTCTATGTTCAAGCCTTCATTACGCGCAATATTTTCATTTTTTGAGGATATTTCTTCCCTTAGTACTTTTGAGTTTTCCTCAATTAGATTTTGTTCCAGTTGTTTTATATTATCACCTAAAACCCAATAAAATGCAAAACCGGTAACCAACACCGGTACAATTGCAATCAAAAGGTATGGGATCAGGTATTTGTAAAACAATCTGCTCATAATGGAAAAAGCTAAGGTATGCCTGCGCCTAAATTACAAAAGGCTGAATCAATTTTGCTAAGGCATGTGTATTAATGTGTCTAAGATTTCTTGATAAATATTGAAATTCTAAAATCCCTACACTTCATATTGGGCTCAGATGCTTACTTTTGCAGCGTAAATCCTTATTGAGTGAAAACTATACTACTATTTGCTATTGCGTTTATTTCTATTCCATCACTGTCAGCTCAGGAAAAATTTACCTTAAGTGGTTACATCAGAGATGCTCAAAGCGGAGAAGAGCTTATTGGCGCATCAGTGTCTGTACCGGAGATTAACAAAGGTGCTACAACAAATGTATATGGATATTTTTCCCTGACGCTACCAAAAGCAGGCTATACTTTTGAAATCCAATACCTGGGCTACAACAAATTAATTCGGGAAATTGAACTCAACAAAGATTTAACCCTGAACTTTGAATTAGAGGAAAGCAGTGAAAAATTAGAAGAAGTAGAAGTAGTAGGCGAGCGCAGCAGCACTAAAAATATAGAAAGCGTAGAAATGAGTGTTACGGACCTTTCAATTGCTACCATAAAACAAATTCCCGCAGTATTTGGTGAAGTAGATATAGTAAAGAGTATACAATTGTTGCCCGGAATTACTAATGCAGGAGAAGGTGTTGGCGGTTTTTTTGTGAGAGGCGGGAGCGTTGATCAAAACCTGATTCTACTGGATGAAGCTACTGTTTACAATCCCTCACATTTGCTGGGGTTTTTCTCCGTATTCAATCCTGATGCTATAAAGGATGTGAAACTCTACAAAGGAGGCATCCCTGCAGAATATGGCGGGCGCTTGTCTTCACTGATGGACATACGTATGAATGAAGGGAATATGAAAAAATGGAGTGTAAGTGGTGGTATTGGCTTGATTTCCAGTAAACTTACAGTAGAGGGACCATTAAAAAAAGACAAAGCATCTTTTATAGTTTCAGGACGAAGGACTTATGCAGATTTGTTTCTGAAACTTAGCAGGGATGAAGCACTTAGAGACAACCAACTGTATTTTTACGACCTAAGCGCCAAGGTGAATTATAAAATCAATGATAAAAACAGGGTTTTCCTCTCTGGCTACTTTGGGCAAGATCGATTTATTTTGGGCAATGCCTTTTCTACCGGATGGGGAAATAGTACCGCTACCATGCGTTGGAACCACCTGTTTTCTCCAAAGTTGTTTTCCAATTTCACATTCATCTACAGCAAATTCAATTATTCACTCGGTATACCACAGGGCGCCTTTGCTTTTGACTGGGATGCTTCTATCCGGGATTTTTCAGTAAAAAGTGATTTTACAGCTTATGTCACCCCAAACAGTACTTTAAAATTTGGATTTCAAGCCATACATCACACTTTTGAACCGGCCAATTTCCAACCAAGCGGAACGGAGGATGAATCATTTTTAAAAGCATTTAAAGTTCCGAACAAACACGCTATAGAACCCGCTGCATATTTCAGCAGTGAACACAAAATCGGAAGTCACGTAGTTTTACAATACGGCCTGCGCTATTCGGCTTTTTACAATATAGGACCGGGACAGGTTTTTGAATATGAGGAGGATGGCGAAACTGTGAAAGACACTACTTTTTATGATTCTTTTGAAGGCATAAAATTCTATCACGGACTTGAGCCACGTGTTTCTGCCAATTTTATCATAAATGCAGATAATTCGATAAAAACTTCTTACAACCGCACCCGGCAATATTTACACCTGATTTCCAATTCCACAGTTTCTTCTCCCTTTGATATATGGGTGCCTAGCGACCCATTTATTAAGCCACAAATAGCAGATCAAGTTGCGCTGGGCTATTTCAGAAACTTTTTTGGGGGAGGCCTGGAAACTTCAATAGAAGTGTACTACAAAAAAATGCAAAACCTAATTGATTATAAAGACAATGCAGAATTGCTTTTAAATGACAAACTTGAAACGCAATTGCTTAGTGGAGATGGACGCTCCTATGGTGCTGAGTTTTTTATTAAAAAACCAAATGGGCGTATTACCGGATGGATCAGCTATACGCTTGCCCGAACTGAACGTGAAATTCCGGGTATAAATGATGGCAAGGTATATCCTGCAACGCAGGATCGCAGGCACAACCTCAGCGTAGTGAGCAGTTTTAATATCAATGAAAAATGGTCTGTTTCTGCCAATTGGGTGTATTATACCGGATTGGCCGTCACTTTTCCTGTTGGCCGTTTTACCTACGATGGTGTTGTTGCACCAATTTTCAGCGAACGGAATGGTTACCGCTTGCCGGATTACCATCGCCTGGATCTGGCAGTAAATTTTTCCTGGCAAAAACGCAAAAGATGGTCCAATCAAATAAACCTGTCATTCTATAATTTATACAATCGGAAAAATCCATTTTCCTATACTTTCAGGCAATCAGGTGAAAATGATACAAAAGCTGTAAAAACCTATCTTTTCGGTATTGTTCCTTCATTTACTTACAGTTTTAAATTATTATAAATGACACAACAAGCCATAACAATCTTATTTTTAGCTTTCAGCACTTTATTTTTTCAGTCCTGCGAGGAAGAAGTTGATATTGATCTGGACAATATAGATCCTGTGCTAGTGGTAGAAGCTTTGATTAGCAATGCCCCTGATAAAACTCCATATGTAAAATTGAATATGAGTGGGGACTATTTTGACAACAAAGCGCCAGAGACCGTTTCTAATGCTCTTGTTATAATTACTGAAGATAATCTTCTGAGCGATACGCTAATGGAGACCAAAGCCGGTTATTATGAGACACAGAATATACAAGCAGGAAAAATAAATTCTGATTATCGACTGTATATTAAAACAGCAAATGGAGAAATATATGAAGCCGATGGGCGCTTACATCCAGTTGCTCCACTCGATTCTCTAAGTGTGTTTTACCGGGAGGAGACCCCTTTTTCTTATGAAGAGGATGGCTATTATGTTACCATAAATTTTCAAGAACCCGCTGCTACCAGAGATTTCTACCGCTTAATTTTCTATCTGGGCGAAGAACAATACGATTCGGAAGAACTGATCTACGCTAGCGATGACCTGGCAAACGGCCAGTATATCCGAAACATTGAGTTTTCAGAATTTGTGGTTTTTCCGGGAGATACAGTCCGGGTAGAAATGCATTCACTCACAGAGCAGTATTATAATTTCCTGAGCTCATTAGATGAAAATCAAAATTCAGGTGATTTATTCGACACTCCACCTTCTAATATTCAGGGCAATATTTCCAATGGTGCATTTGGTTATTTTGCCACATCTGCCATTACACAGATAACAACTATAATTGAGGAGTAAACCATTGCTTTATCAGGGCTTGACTAAAGCCTTCCTTTTCTTATCTTCTCCAAAATAGAATTACTTTTGCCAAAAAGAAAAAACATGCAAAAGCTGTCTGTAAATAACGAATGGAGCCGACTGGATAAAGTAATTATTCACCGCCCGGATGACGGGATTGAACGCGTCACGCCCAAAAAATCAGAGCAGTTTCTTTATGATGATATTGTCTTTTTGCCCCGTATGCGCAAAGAGCACGATGTGCTTACAGGTATTTTTAAAATGTTTTTGGGCAAAAAAAATGTACTCGAAACTGAGCAACTATTTTATGAAGCTCTTCAACAGCCCGATTCGCGCAAAGAGGAATTGCTAAAATATGTGGCCGAAGAAGAAAATTTAAATACAGAAAAACTCAATATTCTTAAAAACCTGGACAATGAAGCACTCACCTATACTTTGTTTACAGGGATTTTAAAAGAAAGCAATAAAATCATTTTAGACCCTTTGCCCAATTATGTATTTACCCGCGATATTGGAGTAATGATCAAAGACCATATTCTAATTTGCCAGGCATCAAAAAAAGCCCGTACCCGGGAATCTCTAATCACTTATTTTATTGTCTATTTCAATCCGCTTTTTGCAGAGCAGGTAAAAGACAAAAAGATCATCGACTTCACCGAAGAAGCAGATGAAGTAACTTTGGAAGGTGGAGACGTGATGATGTACGACAATGATTATTTGTTGGTAGGGTGCAGTGAGCGCTCTACCCCTGAAGCATTTGATGCGTTGAAAAAAAAGGTGTTTGAGAAAAAATTACTCAAAAGTATTGTCAAAATTGAAATTCCAAGAGAACGCTCATGTATGCATATCGATACGGTTTTCACCCAGATCAGCAAAGATCATTTTGTGATTTTCAAAGCTTTTTTGACCGGTGAAAAAACTGTGATTACTGAATATACAAGTGAGGATGCAGAGCTAAAACACAATAGTCTTGAAGCTTTTTTGCGCAGCAAAAACCCCAATGTAGAATTCATCTATTGCGGCAATGGCGAATACCCTTATGACGAGCGCGAACAATGGACTGATGGATGTAATCTTGTGGCACTAAATGATGGGGTGGCTATTGCATACAAACGCAATTACAAAACTGCTCAAGCATTGACAGATAAAGGATACAAAGTAGTAGATGCACAAATTTTACTCAAAGCCTTTGAGCAAGGGATTGTAAAACCGAGTGAAATTGAAAAAACTATCATAAGCATTCCTTCTACCGAATTGTCACGTGCCAGGGGCGGGCCACATTGCATGAGTTTCCCTCTGAGCAGGGTTTAGCAATATAATTCTTAAGCCTATTGAGCAGTTCATTTAATTTATTTGGCAAGAAACTTAATTTTTTATATTATAAGTAGTAAATTGAAAACTAAAAATAAAAGCAATGCCAACTACACAAACAGCCCCCGAAACCCAAGAAAAAAAAGCCACTGCAGAATTCAACAATACTTCAAATGCAGAGATCAAAAGAATTTTTGACCTACAACAAGGCAATAAGCAAAATGTAAAAGACACTACTGTAAGTCAGCGCAAAAGAAAATTGCGCACACTCAAAAAAGTGATCATGCAAAAGCGGGACAAAATTCGCCAGGCTTTGTTCGATGATTTCAAAAAACCATTTTCAGAAACAGATCTCACAGAGATTTATCCCACTACTTCTGAAATCAAACATGCTATAAGCGAACTGGGCAACTGGATGAAGCCTCAAAAAGTAGAAACACCGATCTCTTTTGCCGGTTCTTCATCCTATATTATGTACGAACCCAAAGGGGTTTGCCTTATCATTTCACCCTGGAATTACCCATTCAACCTCTGTTTAATTCCCTTGGTTTCTGCTATTGCGGCAGGAAATACGGTTATTTTAAAACCCTCTGAGTTTACTCCACATACCACAGAAATTGTAAAAGAAATTATATCGGAATTATTCGATGAAAATGAAGTAGCAGTAGTTGAGGGCGATTACACTGTTTCCGGTGAATTGCTCAAGCTCAAATTTGACCATATTTTCTTTACCGGCAGCCCAAACGTTGGCAAAATCGTAATGCGCGCTGCTGCCGAAAACCTTACATCAGTAACCCTGGAACTCGGTGGCAAATCTCCTGTAGTACTGGATGATACGGCAAATATCAATTCTGCTGTTAAGCGGTTGACCTGGGGGAAATACCTCAATTGTGGGCAAACATGCATTTCGCCTGACTATATGATGGTGCACAGCAAAAAATACGATGAAACTCTTGAAAAGCTAAAAAAGAATATTGAAAAGGTCTATGGTGCTACAAAAGAAGAACAGCAAAAAAATGAATCTTATGCCCGTATCGTTAATGAAAAACATTTTCATCGCCTGAAAGGATTAATAGAAGATGCAGTAGAAAAAGGTGCCAATATTTACTACGGTGGAAATATGGATGAAAGCGAAAATTATATTCAACCCACTATTTTAACCGATGTTCCAGACAATGCCAAGATCATGCATGAGGAAATTTTCGGCCCCTTATTCCCCATTCAAAAAATTGATGACATTAAGGATTCAATAGAGATTATAAGGAGTAAAGAAAAGCCACTGGCCATGTATATTTTCAGCACTAAAGACAGCAATGTCCGCTATTTGCTGAACAACACTTCATCAGGTGGAGTTACGGTAAATGATACTGTGCTGCATCATTCTCAACCCAATTTGCCTTTTGGCGGAGTAAATCATTCCGGGATTGGCAGCGGCCACGGTATTTTTGGCTTCAAGGCCTTTTCACACGAAAGAGCTGTCATGAAACAGGCGTCTGGCTTCAGTGCTGCTGAAGGTATGTATCCACCTTATGGAGGTATTAAAGACAAGCTTATTGACCTTACTATCAAGTATTTATAAAATAAATTTCATGAATAGAATCACTCGGATAGCTGGCAGCTTACTTCTATTTTGCTTCTTTGTACTAATGCTTAATGCCTGTAGCAAAGAAGATGATGGGATTAGAAAAGACACGAGTATCGATGGACAATTCAGAGGAACGATAAAACTCACCGCAAACCATATTTATCGCCTGAGTATACCACAAGAAGACAGCCTTGCAGAGAATGCAAAAATCACGCTTTACAGGACCTACGAGGATCTATCTTATGAAAAATCTCCCGTTATCAGTGGAACAACTGATTCTCTTGGCCGGGCTAATTTCTACCAGTTGCCGGATTCAGTTTATTATATCAATGCGGTATATAACAATGAAAGCGTAGAAGAACAGGTTAACTTGAGCGGTGAAATCAATTTTGTAGAAATCAATTTTTATTAAAGATTAAGATATAGTATGCCCAATTCTGAAAAACTGAGGTATTTGAGAAAGAATTATGGAATTAGTGTTTTAGAGTTGGAAAAAATGGAAGCAGATCCATACACAGAATTTAAACAATGGTTTTCCAAAGCACTTTCCTGTGAAGAGATAGACGAGGCTAACATTATGGTTTTGGCAAGTTCAGGTGAAAACATGCAGCCCTCAGCCCGTATTGTCTTACTTAAAGGATTTGAACCAGATGGCTTGATTTTTTATACCAATTACAAGGGCAGAAAAGGAGAACAACTGGCAGAAAATCCTAGGGCTTCACTTTTGTTTTTTTGGGGCCCTTTGGAAAGACAAGTGAGAATAGAAGGAAAAGTGGAAAAAGTAAGCCCTGAAGCCTCTGATGAATATTTTCATTCCCGTCCCAAAGGCAGCCAACTTGGAGCAATTGCCTCAGAACAAAGCACTGAAATTCCTTCTCGCCAAGTGCTGGAAGATAGATTAAGCGAATTGGAAAAGAAATATGCTAATACTGATAAAATTCCACGCCCTGAACACTGGGGCGGCTATACTTTGAAACCCCACTACTGGGAATTTTGGCAGGGCAGACCCAATCGCCTGCACGATAGAATAGCATACCAGCTTGATGGATCAGGGGAATGGAAAATGTCAAGACTTGCGCCCTGAGCGGTGATTAAGCCTTTCTAACCTGAGTTCGATAATTATTTAAGAGCTCAGAAATTCACTAAAACGTAATAGGCAAGGCGCATTTGAGAAGGTCTATCGGGATAAACCAAGCAAATGCAACGCTGCATATTGCGTTTTATGGATTTCAAATGCCGGAAAACAGCAATCTTCTTCCTGGAAATATCTCAAAATAGCCCGCTATTCCATCAATATTTCCAGTCGAATCTCACTGTTTTCTGGCATTCTGAGCAATAAATAATTTCCGAACTCAGGTTTCTAATCTTCAATCACTTCGGTTTCAATTTCAAGCGCATCTGGAGCTTTCAGCACTTTGAATTCGGTTCTTCTGTTGTCCTGGTGTTTTGCCCTGGAGCATTTAACACCGTTTGAACATTCATTTACCAATAGAGATTCGCCATAGCCTTTGGGTGTTAATTGATTTAATTTTGCCCCTTTATCTATCAGGTATTTCACTGCTGATTCCGCTCTTTTTTCTGAGAGCCACTTATTATAGGTGTCGCTTCCACGGCTGTCTGTATGTGATCTTAGCTCAAGTTCCATTTCGGGATATTTTATCAGGTATTTTACAATCCGATCCAATTCCTCAGCCGCATCGGGACGGATATTGTACTTGTCAAAATCATAGTAAATATTTTCCAGCTTAATTACGGCACCTTCATCGAGTCTTGTCATTTCAAGCTTGGTCATTTGCAAATCCTGGTAAATTAATTTTGAAGTATCAAAAACTGCTAAACTTGTATTAATTCTTTTTTCACTCACCAAAAACCAGGCATGTTTTTCAGCACTCAATACATATTCCATATCGTAGTCAATAGGAAAGCTAAACCCTCCGTTCTGATCAGACATCATTGAATCCAGGGCTTCTCTTTCCTGGCTTTCAAGCAATACCATTGCATCCGGTATAGGATTTTGTGACTTCAATTCCACCACTTTACCTTTAAGCACAAGATCACTTCTATACAAAGGTATTTTAACCGGGGGCAATTCTGCATCCAGGTTTTCTGTACTTACATTTTTTTGATTGGGTTGATAAGTGATTTTCGCAGCTCCAATGTCATAAACATTTCCCAGCGCTACCCAAAAACCAAATTTGCCCAAACTGTCTGTTTTCATTTGATCCAGTGTATCCCCATTTTCAACTAAATATACGTCAGCACCTTCCAGTCTTTTATCGGTTTCACCATCATATACAAAGCCCTTTAGCAGCATTCCTTTGTCATCAAAAGAAAGGATATTGTCATTGTCAAAATCACCGCCCCTGTTGGAAGATAAATAACCTGTCTTTTTATCTTTTCTCATAATCAGCCCAAAATCATCCGCATTGGTATTGATCGGGTAATTCATATTGACCGGCTCCGACCAAGCGGTATTTTCTTTTTTGGAATAATACACATCGAGCCCGCCCAGTCCTTTTCGGGCATCGGAGGCAAAATACAAGGTGCCATCAGGATGTATATAGGGAAAGGATTCCTCTCCGGCTGTGTTGATTTCAGGGCCGAGGTTTTTGGGTTCTCCAAAACGGCCATTGCTGTCAATTTCTACACTGTACAAATCAAGAGTGCCATACCCGCCTGGCATATCCGATGAAAAATAAAGCATTTTGCCATCTTGCGTAAGTGTGGGGTGGCCGCAGGAATATTCATCGCTGTTAAAGGGCAGTTCTTTAAGGTTCCCCCAACTCACATTTGAACTATCACCACTGCTTTTTGCAGAAAATATTTTCAATCGCATAATATTTTCCTCTCCGGTTTCTTTTTTGCGCTTAACATAATTATTGCGGGTAAAGTACATTGTGGTGAATGAGGTATCAAAAGCCAGCGGCCCTTCGTGATACCTGTTGTTTACATCAGAGTCCAGTCTTTTGGGCTTGGCATGGCCCGAATCACTCATTTCAGATATATAGAGATCGAAAAAAGGTTTGTTGTACCAGTAATCGTCTATTTTGGATCCTTCATTTCTCGATGAGGGAAAAACAATACTGCTGTCTTTATAAAATGCCGGGCTGAATTCCTGCGACTCATCGTTAAAATCGAGAAATTGCACACCGAAATACAATGAATCTTTTATCAGTTGTTTGACCTCTTCATAGCTGACATTCAATAGTTTACTACGGGGATCCTCAGGAGCCAATTCTGCATATTTAATGAAATTTTGCTGTGCCTTTTCATAATCCCTCACAAAGCGCAGGCATTGCCCGTAGTGCAGATAATCTTTTGGGCTCACATTTGCAGTGTCAGCAACTACTTGTTCGTACCAACCCACAGCAGTAGCATAATCCCCACGTATACGGTATGCATTCGCTAAGCCGTGAATGGCTTCAAAATTTGAAGGGTTCTTTTCCAACACTTTCTCGTAGGTTTCCACAGATTTATCAAAATCAAAGAGATTGAGTTTTTTATCTGCTTTATTGAGTTTCATTTTCTGGGAAAATGACTCTTGCACGCTTATTCCCGTAAGTAAAATCAGGAGGATGAGTAGTTTTTTCATAATTGTGCTGTATTGAAAATCTTTTAGACTTTAGTAAAACCAGGAATCAAAAATATAAAAAATACAATTCGTTTCAGACAAATATTTAAGATTAATGAGAAAAATTCAGTGTGTAATAATTTATATGAAATAGTAATTCAAAAATTTATATGGAATAAAGCTTTCGAGATTAAAAATGCCTGACAAATGTATGTTTTAACTCCAGTAGTATTCCGCTAAATGTTTGCAAATTAAAGTTATATTATTTACAATTTCCACTTTTAAAGTAGAAATTTTAATTCTGTAAAGCAGCTTCTATAAATTATAAATATAGCACATTAATATCAGTTAATGTGCTTCAAGCCAATTCTTTCCGGTTCCCATTTCCACAAGAATAGGGACTTTTAGGTCTAATGTATTTTTCATACAGCTTTCTACCAGGGGTTTCAGCTCCTCTAATTCATCTTTGTGCGCATCAAACACCAGTTCATCATGCACTTGTAGCGTCAATTTCGACTTCCAGTTTTTTTGTGCCAATTCTTTATGTAAAGCTACCATTGCAATTTTTATCATATCAGCAGCACTGCCCTGAATAGGGGTGTTGATGGCATTACGTTCTGCAAATCCCCTTACCGTTGCATTGCGGGAATCGATGTCGCGCAAATAGCGTTTTCTGCCCATCAGTGTTTTTGCGTAACCGTTTTTCTTTGCAAATTCCACCGATTCCGTCATGTATTTTTTAATACCGGAATATTCCTTGAAATAATCTTCAATCATCTGTGCTGCATCTCTTCTTGGAATATTGGCCCTTTGCGAAAGGCCATAGGCAGAAATGCCATAGATAATCCCGAAGTTGACCATTTTGGCATTGCCGCGCATTTTTCGTGTGACTTCTTCCAAGGGCACTTTATACAATTTTGCCGCAGTTGAAGCGTGAATATCCTGTCCCTCCTTGAAAGCATTGAGCATGGCCTCATCTCCGCTAATATCAGCTACCAACCGAAGTTCGATTTGCGAATAATCAGCGGCCATTATTACATATTCCTCGCTACGTGGAATAAATGCCTGTCTTACTTTCCTACCGCGCTCTGTGCGGATAGGTATATTTTGCAAATTGGGATTATTGGAACTGAGCCTACCGGTAGCGGTTACAGTTTGCAAAAAGTGGGAATGTACCCGCCCGGTTTTGGGGTTGATGGCATTGGGCAATGCATCCACATAGGTAGATTTGAGCTTGGTCAGCTCACGATAATCGAGGATATATTCCACGATTTCATGTTCATTGGCCAGCTTTGAGAGTTTTTCCTCATTGGTGGAATACTGCCCGGTTTTGGTTTTTTTGCCGGTATAGGGAATTTCCATCTTGTCAAAAAGCACAGTCCCCAATTGCTTTGGAGAATCCATATTGAATTCCGTGCCGGCCAGTTCAAAAACTTTTTCACGGTGCTTTAAAATATCCGTGTTCAGCGTTTCAGAATATTTTTTCAGAAAATCGGTATCCAGCGCCACGCCTTCCTTTTCCATTTCTGCCAATACCCTTACCAAAGGTGTTTCTATTTCATGGAACAGTTTATCCATGCCTTCTTCCTTGATCATGGGTTCAAACTTTTCGCGCAATTGCAGGGTAATGTCCGCATCTTCCGAGGCATATTCTTTTATTTTATCGAGCGGCACATCGCGCATACTGCCCTGGTTTTTTCCTTTTTTCCCGATCAGTGATTCAATATCTACCGGGGAATATCCCAGGAAATTTTCTGCCAGACGGTCCATTTTATGGCTTGAATCGGGGTCGAGTAGATAATGTGCAAGCATGGTATCAAATAGGCTGCCCTTCACAAAGACATCATACCACATCAAAACCACAATATCGTATTTCAGGTTTTGCCCTGTCTTCTCGATTTTCTCATCCTCAAATACAGCTTTAAACTTTTTGAGCAGGGCTTTGGCCTTATCCTGATCTTCTGGAACCGGCACGTAATAAGCCTCTTTTGCTTTTAGGGAAAAAGAAAGCCCCACCAGTTCGCAGTTGTTGGCATCCAGGGAAGTGGTTTCTGTATCGAAGCAAAAGCCTTTGGATTTTTCAAGTAGCGCTATTAGTTTTTCAATTGCACTGTCGCTTTCTACAAGATGGTATTTGTGGTCTGTATTTTCAATATGCTTTCCTCCATTGTCAGGTTTAAGTTCATCTACAGGCGGATTATTGCTGCCTTCATTTTGACTAAAAAGATCCAACTGCCCTGTCTTGTTTACTTTCTTTTCGGTATTCACAGAAAAGTCATCCCCCAGTATCCGCTTGCCCAAAGCCCTGAATTCAAGCTCGGTAAAGAGTTCTTCCAGGAGTTTTTTATTGGGTTCAGAGCGGGTCACATCTTCCTCGTCCAGATCAACAGGAGCATCAATTATAATTGTGGCGAGCTGCTTGGAGATGAACGCCTGCTCTTTGTTTTCTTCTACCCGTTCTTTCAGTTTGCCTTTGAGCTCATCTGTATGTTCGTACAACGCTTCCATAGAGCCGTATTCTTTTAAAAGCTTGACCGCTGTTTTGGGCCCCACGCCAGGTATTCCGGGAATATTATCTGAAGCATCGCCCGACATGCCCAGCATATCTATTACCTGGTCTATTCGGTCGATGTCCCATTTTTCCTTTACTTCCTTTATGCCCAGAATTTCCCTGGGCTTTCCCTGGTAAGAGGGTTTATACATAAGAATATTATCGCTTACCAATTGCCCAAAATCTTTATCGGGCGTAACCATGTAGGTGGTATAGCCTTCCTTTTCTGCCTTTTTGGCCAGGGTGCCAATAATGTCATCTGCTTCATAGCCGGCCAGTTCCATTGTTGGAATTTGAAAGGCTTCCAGCAATTTTTTGATAATAGGAATGGCAAGTGCAATATCCTCCGGCATTTTCTCCCGATTGGCTTTGTAAAAATCATGCTCGGCAGCGCGGTCTGTAATTTGCTCCATAGAGTCGAATACCACTGCAATATGAGAGGGGTTTTCCTTGTTGAGCAATTCCATTAAAGTATTGGTGAATCCATAAATAGCCGAAGTATTCATGCCTTTGGAGTTGACAATGGGACTTCTGCTGAAAGCAAAATAGGAACGATAGATCAATGCAAAAGCATCGAGTAAAAAGAGTCTTTTGTCTGAATTGGCCATTGGTTTTGTTTGATGTTTAACAGGCGAATAAAGTTACATTATCAGCTTGACTTGTTTTAGTTTTTGGATTTAAAGCACCGGTAAAATAGAATAAGCATCAGAATTTTTTATGCAAATTGAAAGTTTAAGTTTCAATATGCAAGATGCTTTTATGTGAAAATGCTTTTCAATTTTTCGTAAATTCAGGCGGGAAATAAAATAACATAGATGAATTTAGATTTAAAAGGAAAAAACGCCCTGGTTTCCGGCAGCAGTAGTGGAATTGGTCGCGCCATCGCTGAAGAACTTGCCTTGCTTGGTGCCAATATCACTCTTGTTGCACGCAGTGCCGACAAATTGGCCAATGTAATGCGCCACTTGGATGACAGCGTGGGCCAAAGCCACGAATACCTGATAGCCGATTTCGGCAACCCGAACGAGTTAAAGACCAAGATAAACGCACATTTAAAAAACAACAATAAAAAATTTCAGATTCTTGTAAACAATACCGGTGGCCCTCCTGGAGGAATGGCCATTCACGCAAGAGTAGAAGAATACCAAGAGGCTTTCAGGAAGCATTTGGTCTGCAATCATATTCTTGTTCAGGCGGTACTTGATGGAATGAAAAAAAGCGGCTATGGACGCATTATCAATGTGATCTCTACTTCTGTAAAACAGCCGCTGCAAGAGCTGGGCGTATCCAATACCATTCGCGGAGCAGTGGCCAATTGGTCCAAAACACTGTCCAATGAACTGGGAGAATTCGGCATTACGGTAAACAATATATTGCCGGGTGCTACTGCAACCGAGCGCCTTGCGGAAATTGTAGAGAGCAAAGCCTCTAAAAAAGGCCTTTCCAAACAGGCAGTAGAGGAAGCCATGAAAGCAAAAATACCATTGAAACGATTTGCCGAGCCCAATGAAATAGCGGCAGCAGCGGCTTTTCTTGCAAGCCCGGCAGCAGCATATGTCAATGGCATCAATATGCCCATAGATGGCGGAAGAACAGGATCTTTGTAATGGAAAAACTACTGAATTATATCAATGGCAAACTCATAGAGCCGGAATCCGGACAATGGCTAAACAATATTGAACCCGCCACCGGAAAATGCTATTCTAAAATCCCGCTTTCTAATAAAAAGGATTTAGATATTGCAGTAGAAGCTGCACAAAAAGCTTTTCCGGAATGGAGCAATTGCGGTCATGAAACCCGCTCAGAATGGCTACTGAAACTCTCCGATGCCATTGAAGCGCATATGGATGCATTGGTAGCTGCTGAAAGCAAGGACAATGGAAAACCCGAAAAATTGGCCCGTGCAGTGGATATCCCAAGGGCTTCAGCCAATTTTAGGTTTTTTGCCAAAGCAGCTTCGCAATTTGCCTCAGAATCGCATTTTATGGAAGGCGAGGCCATCAATTATACGCTGCGCAGACCTTTGGGAATTGTGGGCTGTATTTCCCCCTGGAATTTACCTTTGTATCTTTTCACCTGGAAAATAGCTCCGGCACTTGCAACAGGAAACTGTGTGATTGCCAAACCCTCCGAAATCACCCCGATGACGGCTTTTATTTTGAGTAAAATCTGTATTGAGATAGGTTTTCCAAAAGGTGTATTGAATGTTTTGCACGGCAATGGAGCTGAAATCGGGCAGGAAATTGTATCGCACCCGAAAATCAAGGCAATTTCATTTACGGGAGGAACACAAACTGGCAAACAAATAGCAGCCACCGCAGCACCGATGTTCAAGAAACTCTCATTGGAATTGGGCGGAAAAAACCCCAATATTATTTTCGATGATGCCAATTTTGAAAATGCACTGAATACTTCTGTGAAATCCTCATTTGCCAATCAGGGACAGATTTGTTTGTGTGGTTCCCGAATTTTTATCCAGGAAAGCATTTACAAAAAATTTAAAACCGCATTTGCAGCAAAAGTCAAAGCTTTGAATATTGGCGATCCATTAGATCCTAAAAATCAGATGGGGGCAGTGGTTTCAAAAGCACATTTGGAAAAAATTGAGCATTATGTTGATCTGGCAGTGAAAAGCGGAGGAAAAATAATAGCAGGAGGAAAACGTATTTCCCTTGATGGCCGCTGTAAACAGGGCTATTTCTTTGAACCCACAATCATCGAAGGACTAGATGCTTTTTGCCAAATCAACCAAGAGGAAATATTCGGCCCTGTAGTCAGTCTGATTCCTTTCAAAGAAGAACAGGAAGTTTTGGAATTTGCCAATAGCACAGCTTATGGTCTATCATCTACAATATGGACGAATAATCTAAACAGGGCACATCGTATGGCGGAAAAAATAGAAAGTGGCATTGTATGGGTCAATACCTGGCTTTTGCGCGATTTGCGGACTCCCTTTGGAGGCACCAAACAATCAGGTGTGGGACGGGAAGGTGGCTGGGAAGCCATGCGTTTTTTCACAGAAGCAAAAAACATTTGCATCAAATACCAATAATTATGAGTGACAAAACATACAGCGATAAAGCACCTAAGCCGGTTGGCTTGTATCCTCATGCCAAGAAAGCGGGAAATTTATTATTTCTTTCGGGAGTAGGGCCTCGAAGGGCCAATTCTGATAAAAACGATTCAAAAGTTCCGGGACTGGAATTGGACCACAACGGAAATTTCAAGGAATTTGATTTTGAAGCACAATGCCATTCTGTATTTCAGAATGTAAAAGCCATTTTGGAATCCTCCGGAGCTGAATGGGAAGACTTGGTGGACGTAACGGTTTTCCTTACCAATATGAAAAGGGATTTTCATGCTTTCAATCGCATTTATGCGGAGTATTTTAAGGAAAACCAACCTTGTAGAACCACGGTGGAAGTAAACAGCTTACCCACTCCTATTGCAATAGAGTTAAAGTGTATTGCAGCCTTTAAGGCATAAATTCTTTTCGGAATTCTTTCACGCCCCATTCCTTTAATTCCAATTCTGTCCAGAGTTCGGGATAAAAAACAATGAACTGGTTTCTCGGAGGCAGGTATTTTTGCCAATTGGTACCGCCTGTTGCTTTAATGTCTTCAGGATCTTTTTGCAGATAACGCACAGCAGAGCGGTAGTGCATTAATGGCCACTGCACATTTGCATAATGGTCTAATTTGCGCAGCTCGTGTTTTAAATTATCCAGGTTTTCTTTGCTTTCCCTTTTTAGCTTGCGATATAGAAAATAAAGGTTTTGCTTGCGATATTCATCGATCATTTCTATGAAATCATCTCCATATTTGACCTCAAATTGTTTGAGTGTTAGCGTTTTCTTTTTGGTTTCCAATTCAGTTGCCCCTTTTTTCCAGTAAAGGTTTTTGTACAATCTTTTGGCGTCTGTCCGCTTATCGAACTCTGCTCTTTTTTCATGCCATGTCAAAAGGTAGGCATCGGTAGCCATCAACTCAATTATTCGATATTGAGCAGATTGAAATCCACTGGCAGGCAGCAGAGCCATTCTAAATTTCAGAAACTGCTGCTTGTCCATGCCTTCGATCATTATTTCAAAAGACTTGATCAGACTTTCGAAATAACTGTTCATGCGCTTCACCTGCGTGGTAAAAAAAGATGACGTAAGTTTATCTCCGCGCTCCCTCACTTGCTCTCCTGCATGCAATACCAAGCGAAAATAAAGCTCTGTAATCTGGTGGTATAGGATAAATATCTTTTCATCGGGATAGGGTGTACGGGGAACTTGTAAGTTCAGTAGCACATCAAGGCGGATATAATCCCAATAAGTCAGGTAATCAGCATAAAGCAAACCGTCAATATAGGACAGCATATCCTGACCCATAGCAGCATATTTCTCCCGGAGTTTTTCAAGTTTCTCGGTCAATAGCGGATCCTGTTCCATATTAGTAATTTATTCTTTTTTGTGCTTTTGCATTCTTTTTCCTTTTTCGTAAAGCAACTGAAAGATCAAAAACAGCGCAAGGCAATAACCCACCCCCATTAAAGTATATTGAAACTTCCATTCTGCAAAATTTTGATAAACCAAATAAACCAGTGGAATGGAAATTAAAGAGATAAGAAAAAGCACGACAGCAACCCACCTGTCGGAG
Organism: Chitinophagales bacterium; assembly: GCA_040877935.1. Taxonomy (NCBI): domain Bacteria; kingdom Pseudomonadati; phylum Bacteroidota; class Chitinophagia; order Chitinophagales; species Chitinophagales bacterium. The sequence continues at coordinate 27,049 of JBBDNB010000032.1, read as the reverse complement.
AGTCCGAGATAGGCCAGATGGTGCGTGATGTGGTCTTTCCCGCCAACAAATGGCGATTGTCTTCTTGCAAGCCTTCTTATAAAAACAGTTGTAGTATCAATCAGTGGCACTATAAAAAGCAAAGCTGGAATAATGAATTGACGGAGCTCAAAAAACTCAATATTATTGCTCCTGAAATTCCAGAAAAACAGCATACTTATGCCTGCAAGCAATACACCCAGGAATTGGCTACCGGTATCGCCCATATACATTTTTGAAGGATGCCAGTTGAAAAACAAAAAGCCTATTAAACTTCCTAGAACCCCAAGAATTATAATCAGGTAATGATTGTCTATATACCCGTTTAGCAAAATCAGCAATAAAGCGCCCAGCAGAATAGAAATAGACACGGATGTAGTAATGCCATCCATATTGTCCAGCATATTGATGGAATTCATCAGCCCAATGACCCAAATCATTGAAAGCAGGTAATTGAGCTCTGGAATATTGGTTGCTTCTATGGTGTATCCGGTGAGTATAAGCAGGCTTGCACAGGTAAACTGCCCTATAAACTTCACCAGTGGATTGGTATTATAGGCATCGTCTGCAAGTCCAAGTAAAAAGCCCAGGCTTGATGCTACCAATAGGCCAATCAATTCTTTGCTGAAATATTCATTGCCATCTAAGGGCGCAATACCCAATACAGCTATGGAAATCAGAAAAACAATATAAAAGCTAAAGCCCCCGAGTGAAGGTTTTGATTCAGCACTCCACCTGATCTGTTCTCCGGCTTCCTGCACATTCCGCATTCCAAGATTTCTTGAAAACCTTAAAATCAAGAAATTAATCAATATTGAAAAAAATATGGCAATGGCAAAGAAAAGGCCGAAAAAGACCAGATTAAAAACAGGGATTTGTTCTAAACTATTCAAAACTCAAAAGTTATAAATGATTGTTGCCAATTTGTCTATTCAACTAAAAAAACGCCTGAATATAGATTTTTTTTCTTTTAAATCCTCTACATAGTAACCCGACCCTGTTCCGTATCCATAGCCATAACCATAACCGTAGCCATAGCTGTAGGAGTATGCAGAATCACTTCTGCCAATATCATTCAATACAATAGAAAGCTTTTTGAGCTCATTCTCTTCAACCAGTGTTTGCAAGTTAGTTACAAAATTTATTTCAGAGTAATCTGCTCTAAATACATAGATCGGGTAATCTACCCATTTTATAATTTCCAGACCATCAGTAACCAAACCCACAGGAGGTGTATCAAATACAATATAGTCGTATTCCGCTTCGAGTACATCGGTCATTTTTCTGAAATTTTCAGAAAGAATAAGTTCAGCGGGATTCGGAGGGATTGGCCCTGAAGTGATGATATCAAATCCGGCTTTTCCAGACTGGTATATGCAGTCATCCAATTGATCTCTACCGGCCAGTATAGTGCTGAGTCCTTTTTCATTTCCTATTTCAAAAATAGAATTGAGTCTTGGACGTCTCATATCCATATCTACCAGTACAACTTTTTTACCGAGCTGGCTTAATATACCGGCCATATTCAAAGCTATAAAAGTTTTTCCTTCTCCTGAAATGGTGGAACTGATCGCTATTTTCTTACACTCCTCCGCACTTGTCAAAAATTGCAGATTGGATCGGATAGTCCTGAAAGCTTCAGCAATTTGGGATTTTGGTTTAGTCTGAACAATAACCGTAGAAAGCAGGTCTTCCCCTTTTAAGGAAGGAACAATTCCAAGAATATTGGCACTGGAATTGGCTTTTATTTGCTCTATTGAAACAATGGAATTGTGCAATAAATACCTTAAGACAATAAGCAATAAACCTAAGAACAAAGCACCTGCAATAGCCATCAACCAAATTACAGCAGCATCTAAACCAACAGGGGTTTTAGGCAGCTTTGCCCTTTCAAGCACTATATAATCTGTGACTATTCCTGCTCTTGCTATAGAAATTTCAGCCTGTTTTTCAAGCAGGTTCAAATAGTAAGACTCATTGATCTTGTATTTTCTGTTCAGCCTTTCAAATTCTGCTTCTTTTTCAGGCAATTCAAAAAACCTAACAAATTCCTCCTGGTAATTTTTCTCAACATTTTTCAATCTGAAATTCAGGCGCTTTATATTATTCATCAATTCCTGATTCAATCTGAATTTTATATCATTGATCTCTTTATCAATCAATTTCGCTTTTGGATGCTCACTGGTAGTTTTTCTCAATAAAGCCTCTTTTTCTTTTTCCAACTCTATCAAGGTATTCACATATTGAATAGAACTTGACAACTGCTCTTCCAAAAGCCCGGGAGATATCATCCTCAGATCCTGTAACTGATCAATATAGCCCACATACCAGTCGATGATATTGAGGTCATAGCCGAGCATTTCTTTTTGTTCTTCTAATTTGCTCAATCTCTCAAAGATATTACTGGCTTCATTTTCAGGGCTGAGAAAATTGTTTTCTAAACGGAATTGTTTTAAGGAATCCTGGTACATATTGAGCTGCTCGGTAAAGTTCCCAATTTGAACCTGAAGAAATTCCAATATATTATTGACACTTTCCTGTTTTCTTTCCAGATCATATTTTCTAAACTCCTCTGACACCGTGTTTACAATGTCTGTAGCTTTAGATTGGTTTTCATCTTTATAACTGATCTCCAAAGTCCTGGTACTGGCATTAATAGGAGAAACAATGAGAAGACGGGCAATTTGAGAGGCATAGGCGTCTGAATCATTAATTATAAAAAAATAATCACCAGTTAGATTTCCTGACTTATATTCTTTGTCACTAATTTCAATTTTTCCACTGAAATAGCTGTTTTCAAAATATTCTCCAATTCTTATGCGCTGCTGTTCTGATTTATCCCTTACCACATAATTCAATAGTGCAGTTCCATCTTGATAAAACTCGATATTAATTTTTATTCCGTAGATAGAAGAATTATAAATTTGATCGTATTCAAGCTCAAAAGAAGCTGTAGGATAAAGTTCTGCAGATATTAATTTTGTCCGTCCTTTCCGGTAATAGGAAATGTCAAAATCCAGCTTTTCAACTACCCTTTTGGTAAAAGCAGTCGCCTTAATGAGTTGAATTTCCCTTAATATCTCATCTCTGTCCAATGCAAGAAATTCATTGTCCGCCCCAAGTAGTTTAGCGGTTTTTTCCGATTTCAGCATCAGGGTGGAAGAAGCCTGATAGACCGGATTGGTATAGCGCAAATACAATATAACACTGAGGGCTGCTATAAATATAAAAAGCACCACCCATACAATGCTCTTTTTTGCAATTGATATAAACAAGCCCAGGTTGAAGTCTGAACCCAGGGCCGATTGTATAGACCTTAAAAAATTATTATTACCCATTAAACTCTCCTGGTAATTAATAAATATATTGTAAGCAAACTTGAGAGTAAGCCCAAGATTGGCGTTACTTGTTTCAACAGTTCTGCAGCAACCGGAGTTGTAGGCGCTACTATAATCAAATCATTGGGTTGAATGATCATATCTGCATCCTTAAGTCCAGCTATAGTTGACAAATCAATTTTTCTAATGCTTGGATTTTCATAATCGCCACGAATCACCCTTATGTTCCGGGACTTAGAACCTCTTGTTACCCCACCTGAGGCTGCAAGCACTTGAATAAGCGTCATATTGTCATTAATAAGGGGCACCACTTTGGCACCTTCAAGCCCCATAAATACATAGGCTCTCCGATCTTCCATTCTTACCATCACAAAGGGATCGTTGTACAGGTAGGAATACTTTTCTTCCAGCAAATCTTCCAGTTCAGTTCGAGTAAGCCCCTCTACCAGTATATCTCCTATTACCGGAAGCTCCACCATACCATCAGGTTTGACCATATACTGCGCCCCTCCACCTCCGCGCAACATTTGCTGCATGTTCATGTTGTTCTGTCCATCAGTTTGTGTGCCGGTGGTCATATCGATCAACTGAATGCCACTTTGTGTGGTTAAGGTAAAGCTGATCCAGTCACCGGGAATAATTTCCAATTCCTGCTTTTTCAACTCTTCAATTTCGTAGTAAAAATAGCTTTGGTTTTCCCTGAGCATATAATTGGGGAAAATCACTTTACAAGAGCTCATTGAAAAGAGACAGAACAAAGTGGCAAGCAGAAATAAGTAGGCGTGTTTTCTATTCATAATCAGTGTAAAAATACAAATTATAATTTGCTGCAAGTTCAGGATTTTATATTCAAAAGTTGATTGTATAAATTCTCTGTATCACTGACCAGTCTTTTGTAATTAAATTTGTTCAGGGCGTGTGCTGCACTGTTTTTGCTCATTTTCATCCGAAGGGCATCATCTTCAACCAGCTTCAATAGGTTTTCAACGAATTGATTTTCATCCCCTGAAGGGCTCAAAAGAGCCGAAGTCCCTTCTTTCACCACATCCCGAATTCCACCTACTGCTGTACTCACAATGGCTTTATTTGCTGCCTGTGCTTCTATCAGACTCACAGGAGTGCCTTCATTAAAAGAACTCAGTGCGACAATATCCAGTCCGGCATAAGCCCAGTCTATATTCTTTATCCAGCCTGTAAAAACTACAGGAGATTTATTTTCCGAAAAGTCTTTAAGGGCATAATTCAATTCCAATTCCGTACACAAATGCTGCAGTTCTGCCCTCAATTCTCCGTCACCGATAATGATAATACGCACTTTTTTATTGCTTTGCTTCAATAATTTTTTCACCGCCCTGAAAAAAAATGCATGATTTTTAACTGGAACCAAACGACCTACAATACCAATGGCAATTTCATCTTCTGCCAATGCATAATGCGCTCTAAAATCCTTTCTTTTTTCATCAATATTTTCCTGAAATCTACTCAAATCAAAGCCCAGGGGAATGACCACTGATTTTTCTACCGGACAGATATTAAAATCTTCGCAAATTTCCTTTTGCTGCTGCCGACTAATGGTAATGATCCGGGTGCTGATACTTGCCAAATAGCGTTCAAGGCTAAGGAAAACTTTTGTTTTTAAGGGATTAAAATAAGAATGGAATACATGACCGTGAAAGGTGTGCAATATAACCGGAACCCCCTCTCTGTGCGCTGCTATCCTGCCCAGTGCCCCGGCTTTGGCAGCATGGGTATGGACTATGTCGGGCTTGTATTCCCTGATAATTTTTCGAATGGCACGATAAGCTGGAATATCATTGAATGGATTTATGGCGCGGTGCATTTTCTCGATATAAACCGGCTCCAATCCCAAATTTTTGGCAATAAACTCAGAGCTTGCTTCACTTTCATCTTTCATGCCCGCTACCAATAGGGTCTCGTAATCGCTACTAAGATATTTCGAAAGATAGGAGGCGTTGTAGGTCGGCCCTCCCAAATTCAATCGATTGATTATTCTTAAAACTTTTGGCACTTTATCTATTTAGATCATGTATTTTTTCCACCAAGACTGAAAAACAATAAGCGCCCATATCTGTGCATGGACTTCGCCAGGGTCATTGGAAAACAATTTCCTTTTCAGGGCTTCAATTTCATGCAAATTAAATATTCCCTGTGCACTAATAAAATCTTTTTCCAGCCATTCATTTTCTATTCTGCTTCGAAGCGATGTTTGAAACCATTTTAACAAAGGCACTTCAAAACCGTGCTTTGGCCTATTGTACAATTCTTCAGGGAGCAATTCCCTAAAAGCATCTTTCAAAATCCTTTTGCGAAATCCGCCCCCTATTTTATATTCTTCAGGCAGTGCAAATGCAAAATCTACCACATTGTGGTCCAAAAAAGGCACCCTCACTTCCAAGCTATTGGCCATAGACATGGAATCTACCTTTACCAACATATCGTTTTGCAAAACCAATTGCATGTCTGCTCTTAAGGTATCATTGATATTATTTTCCTGCTCAAATTCATCCAAATACTTTGCTTTGAGTTTCAGGAATGCTGCCTGGTCTTTATGGCTAAATGTTTTCAAAAGCTTTTCGGCAGCAGCTTCATCTACAAAAGCGCACCAGCGCCAATAGCGTTCTGCCGGTGATTTTTTCAAGCCCGTAGCAAAGCGGTCCAATTGTCGGAATAAATTGGAAAACTTGTCATTCCTGGATTTAGGCAGGGCTTTCCAAATTGGGGATCCTGCTTTGACCAATGCATTTAGAAAACCTCCCTTTCTCGCCCTGTAATCTGCCAAGTGCTTGTTGTAGCCCGAAAAGACTTCATCTGCACCATCTCCGGAAAGCGAAACCGTTACATGTTTTCTGGTCAATTTGCTCAATATATAAACCGCAATGGCAGAGCTATCGGCAAAAGGCTCATCTATATAATCCAGAATATCATCCAAATGTGCATACAAATCGTCATTGCTGAGGGAGAATACGGTGTGCTTGGTTTTATATTTTTTAGCAACTAGGTTGGCATATTTTGTTTCGTCAAAATAAGGCTCATCCTTGTAACCAATCGAAAAAGTATTGAGCTGACGGGTGTGCCTTGATGCCAGTGCCACAATTACTGAAGAGTCTATTCCTCCGCTTAAAAACGCGCCCAGCGGCACATCGGCAATCAATCTTTTTTGTACGGATGCTTCCATTCGTTTTATCAATTCTGCCTTGGCCGCTTCGTAATCGTATTTTTCAACTGATTTTTCTGGCAGCTTATAATATTGTTGTTTGGTGATTTCACCATCCTTATTAATTTGCAAATAAGTGCCAGGGTCAATTTTCTCGATTCCTTTTAAAATACTGAGTGGCGTGGGGATATAATTGAGTTGTAAATAGGCTTTAAGCGCTACAGGATTTAATTCGCGCGTTATGGGCAACTCCATCAAGGCCTTCATTTCAGAAGCAAAGGCAATCATGGAATCATCGCGATATAGGAGTAAGGGCTTAATTCCAAAACGGTCGCGGGCAAGGAACAGGTCCTGCTTTTCTTTATCATAAATGGCAAAAGCAAAAAAACCATTGAACATTTTCACGCATTCCACTCCAAAATGGATATAGGCATAGAGCAAAACCTCCGTATCCGTACCTGATGTGAATTTCACCCCCTTTGATTCAAGCTGTGCAGCTATTTCCTTAAAATTATAAACCTCACCATTGAAAACAATAGTGTACCGACCAGCGGAATCGCTCATGGGTTGATTTCCGGCAGCAGAAGTGTCGATAATAGAAAGGCGGGCATGGCCTAATATAGCATTGGGAAAACTTTGAATTTTTTGGAAATCGGGACCGCGTTTCGACAGGCAATTGACAGCCTTGGCCATATATGGCTCAAACCTTTCCACCTCTGATATTCCAAAAACCCCTGCTATGCCACACATACGCTGCTGCTAAAATTCATAAGTTGATGCAAGATAAAAGGATTGAACACAATTTTGAAACTTGACTATTTGAATAGACTTATAAAGTTATTCTTATTGGCACTAACAGAAAACTCTGATTTTATTTTTTCAATTGCAGCCTTTCCCATTTTAATTCTCAGTGCTTGATTATTCAACAATTCTAAAATACGCTCTTCCCATTCTTCAGGAGAATTACACCAAAAACCATTGATTCCATTATCTACTATGTTTTTATTTACCGCCACTGGCGAAACCAGTGCGGGAATACCCAAAGACATGTATTGCAGGGCCTTGAACCCACACTTCCCTCGGGTCCATTCATCATCTGGAATGGGCATTAAACCAATATTAAAGCGCAGCAAATCCCCTACTTCCGTTTCCTTTGTCCAAGGAATAAATTTCAGGGACTTCAGGTTCCAGTCAGGTTTGCGGTCAGATATCAGAATAAACTCGAAGTCAATTTGATCTTCTAATTTTTTAATTACTGGAATAATTTCATTTAAATACTTGACAGTAGAATGAGACCCGGTCCAGCCAATAGCAGGTTTTTTGCTGTTTTGGTCTTTCACTTCTTTATGTAAATTTTGCCTATCAATCGTTGTGGGATTTAAAACCACATTTTGATTGAACTGACGGGCATACTCACACAAGTATTCATTTCCACATGAAATTTTATAAGCCCATTGAATTATTTTTTTTGTCTTTCCATAAAATTTGGTTTTAGAAAATAGCTTATTGGAATCAGACACATTTTCCAACCATATGGCATCGTCAAAATCAAAAATTATTTTTTTGCGAAAAACTTTAGCTATCAGATATTCAAAAACAGGAGGCCCTATTGGTGCTGCTTCCCTGTGAATAAATACGTAATCGTATTTTCTGAGCTGAAACAATATCAAAAATCTTCTTAAAAAGCCTTTCAGTATGCCCAACAGCTTCTTTAATACCCGTCCTTTTTGATACAATACTTTCCAGGTTGCATCATCTATAAAAGACTGCACATCAAATTCAAGACCTTTCTCTTTCAGAAATGTAAAGTACTGTTCGAAACGAAAACGCTGTGATGGAGCAGAGCTCTGTGGATATGGTACCAAAAACAAGAGCTTCATTGCTGCAATATTTCATTATATACTTCCCAATAACGATCTACACCAAGTGAAAGGTCGTAATATTTAAAGGCGCCTTTTCTAATATGTGCTTTATCAAATTTTGAATCCTCTAATTGTGAAAGTGATGCTTCATAAGCCGAATAATTGAATTCATTTACACATACTCCACAGTTGGTGTCCTCAACTATCAAATCCACATCCCCAACTCCTGAATTGCAAATAAGCGGAATGCCCATGCCCATAATCTCGCCCATTTTAGTGGGAGAAGAGCCACTTTTTGAAAAAACAGGCTTGATAAAAAATATAGAATAATCAGCTACAGCCAAATGCAGCGGCATAGCATCACGAGAGCTTGCTGTTATTATAATTTCAGATTCCGGGATTTTTTTTGCACGCACTTTTTGCAGAATAAATTCTGGCTGCTCAGTAGTGAGAAACAAAAACTTAGTTGAAGAGTATTTTTTTCTAAAAACATTGTAAAAATCGAGCATTTCATCGGGCAAATACCAGGTGCCAACAGAACCACTATACACAAGTACTTTTTCTCCTCGGTTGATGCCCAATTTAGTTTTCAGGGCATTTATTTCTTCCTGATTAACTGATCTATAATCAAAAAGCTCCAGATCGGCACAACAGGGAATGACCTGAATAGGGACAGGATTGTTTTTCACTTTTTCCCAGGAATGAATAATCGTCTTGCCTTTTTCCGTAAGGCTTACGGTGTAAGCGGCATTTTCAAGAAATTCCAATTCTTTCCTTTTGAAAAACTGATATACTTTCCGAAACAAAAAATTGCTTTGTTTCCAATGACCACCATCAACCCGTTCATCGGCATAAAAAGCACGCATATCGAATACAAAGGGAAGCTTGAAATTCAATTTCATTCTCAATCCTACCATAGAAGTGATGTAGCCCCGGCAGTGTATCAAATCAAAGTTGTGTTTTTTATCTAACGACTTAACTTTTATAAAAAGACGTTCAATATCAAAAAGAGTAGAAAGTACTGGGGGCTGCTTGGTATACTTTAAGGGATGCCAGTGAATATTAGCTTCCTTTAAAATTGTACTTATTAAAGCCTTGTTTTTTTGAAAGGCTTGTTTTTTTTCAAAACTAATGAGGTGGAACGCCACGCCTTTTTTAGCAAGTCCTTTTAAATAGGGAATTACCTGCGATTGGCCAAGCGGATCTGTCATCCCGTCATAACAGAGATAGAGTGCGCTTATTTTTTCTGATGCTTTATCCATAAATTCGCTCAATCATGCTTATAATTCACCGTCAAAAGCTTTGACACACGCAAAAGTAAATAAGGCTTATTTACAATGGAATTAAAAGACCTTTTTCTCACACCGATTTACTTGCTGATTTTTTATGCAATTGCATCGAGAATTAAAGGTAAACATTTTTCAGATCATCCTTTTGCGCCCTATTTTATGCCAGCTCTTTACGTGAAATTTGTTGGAGCTATTGGCGCTGGAATGGTTTATTGGTTTTATTATGGATATGGGGATACCAGGGGTTTTTACAAGAGGGGTGTATATCTTGCAGAAGCCCTTATGGACAATCCGTCTCATTTTTTTCATTTAATGTTTCCTTCCAATGATGGCAATGCTTCAATGGAAGTAATGAATATACTCCATTCATTGCGTGCCCTTGAAGACCCTGCCTCCTACTTCATGTTTAAAATATCTGCAATACTCTCATTTTTTACTTTTTCAACTTACACTTGTATTGCTCTGTTTTTTGCATTTTTTTCCTTTCTGAGTTCTCTTTACTTCTACAAGGTACTGTATCGAAGATTTCCTGAATTATATAAAGAGATTGCCATTGCCATTTTTTTTATTCCCTCTGTATTTTTTTGGGGTTCAGGCCTGTTCAAAGACAGTCTTACAATGTCAGCTTTATTTTTAGTAGCAGGGGCTTCTTTTAATATTGTTGAACGCTACAAAACACAAAAGTCATTTTTTATTTTGCTTTTTGGGGCTTATCTGATATTAAATATCAAAGCCTATATATTGTTAAGTTTTGCACCTTGTTTTGGTTTGTATTTGTTCTTGTCTTATAATTACAAAATAAAATCAGTTTTACTAAGAGGTATGCTATTGCCTTTTTTTTTAATTGTTGGTATTGGAACAGGGTATTTCTTACTCCAACAAGTAAGCTCATATGCGGGTGGATGGTCTCTGGAAAACATTGAAGACAAAGCATACGATATGCAGCAATGGCACAATCAGGTGAAAATTTATGAAATGGAAGGGAAAGGGTCGGGGGGAGGATCCTCCTATTCTGTGGGAGCAATTGGTGATTTTTCTATTACGGGGATGTTAAAAAGCTTTCCCAAAGTCATAGTTATTACCTTCTTCAGGCCTTTTCTTTGGGAAGTGAGCAGCCCCACTATGCTGTTTACTTCACTTGAAGGCTTGTTTTTCTTGCTGCTCACCTTAAAAATCGTTTGGAAAAACGGCTTTAGAATCTTTTTTTCCGGGATTTTCAACAATCCCATTGTTTTGTTTTTTCTTTCCTTTGCACTGATCTTTGGTTTTGCCGTAGGCTATACCAGTTTTAATTTTGGCGCATTGTCCAGGTATAAAATTCCGGCATTGCCCTTTTATTTATTGTTTCTTTATTTCAGCAGCTATTTTATGAGAGAAAAGACAAATCAACAGGAAAAACCTATTCCTCAAAAGCAGAACTTGAATAACTTACACACACAACACGCCCTTAACTAAAAAGAATGGATTCAAATCAAACAAAATCAAATGATTTAATAGTTGTTGGCGGAGGCATAACTGGACTTAGCGCTGCCTATATTGCAGCAAAAGCAGGTAAAAAAGTAACAGTAATTGAAGCTGGCAAAAGTTTTGGCGGGCTATTAAACACTTTTGAAATAGGAAACAACAGGCTTGAACACTACTACCATCATTTTTTCACACATGACAAAGAGCTCAATTGGTTAATTAAAGAACTTGGATTGAGCGATAAGCTTTTCTTCAAAAAAACTTCAATGGGTGTGTACAGAGGAGGCGAAATTTATGACTTCAATACACCATTTGACTTGTTGAAATTCAGTCCAATCACATTAATAGATAAAATTAAATTTGGATTTACAAGCCTTTTCCTCGGTAAATTTGCCGATTGGAGAAAATACGAGCATATTTCTTGTTTGGAATGGTTTAAAAAATGGTCCGGTAAAAGCACCACTTCATCCCTTTGGCTCCCAATGTTAAACATAAAATTTGGGCCTTATGCCTCTAAAGTCCCCCTTTCCTGGATGATCGGAAGGCTCAGGCAAAGAATGAATTCACGAAAAAGCGGAGATGAGAGATTGGGTTATTTGGAAGGCAGCTTACAAGTGCTATTAGACAAATTACTAGCGGAATTAAAAAACTTAGGAGTAGAATTGATATCCGGAGAACCACTTCAAAAAGTGAATACAGCAGAAAATAGAATTTCAGGTATCGAGACTACAAAACAGGAATACAAAAGTTCAAAATATTTATTTACCATTCCTGGAAATTATTTGAGTGAAATTATTAAACCAAATCTTCCTGATTTATCCACTCAACTTGCCAACATAAAATATTTCGGTGCTATCTGTATCATTCTTGAATTGAAACATAAGTTGAGTGACACCTATTGGCTAAACGTAGCCGATGAGGGTTTTCCATTCGGGGGAATTATTGAGCATACTAATTTTATTCCTCCCGAAAACTACAATGGAAGTCATATTGCCTACCTCTCGCGATATTTTGCCATGGAAGAGAATATTGCCAAAATGAATGAAGATGAAGTCAAATCCATGATGATCAGTCATTTGCCAAAAATTTATCCTGGCTTTAAGGAATCCTGGCTTAAAAATATTTTTATCTTCAGAACAAATACTGCCGCAACTGTTTGTGATCTGAATTTTTCAGGGAAGATTCCCAATTGTAAAACGGCTGTAGAAAACATGTTTATAGTGAATATGAGTCATGTATATCCGGATGAACGAAGCACCAATAATTCAATTAAAATTGCTTCTGAAGCATGTAATGCAATGGGAATTAAAAATAAAATTACAGATAAAACCAATTCATTAGCAGGTAAAATCGGGTTTAAAAAATGATATCCATAGTCATTCCATTGTACAATGAAGAAGAAAACATTGATCAGCTTTACACAAGACTGAGCAATGCAAGTAGTTCATGGGGCGACACCTACGAGCTTATATTGGTTGATGATGGTTCTTATGACAATACCCCGGAGCTGTTGAAAAAATTGAGTGAGGAAGATGCGCGGGTAAAAACCATAAAATTGTCCAGGAATTTCGGGCATCAGGCAGCCATTTCTGCCGGTATAAAGTATGCCAAAGGCGATGCTGTGGTTATTATGGATGGTGACTTACAGGATCCCCCCGAAAAACTCTCTTTGTTTTTAGATAAATGGCGCGAGGGCTATCATGTTGTTTATGCCATAAGAAAAAAACGCAAGGAAGGATTATTTAAAAAATTGGCCTACAAAGTGTTTTACCGATTGTTGTCATTTATCAGCGATATAGATATTCCACTTGATTCCGGTGATTTCTGTGTAATGGACAAAAAAGTAGTAAAAGTCCTGAACCGTGAAATGACTGAGCACACGCGCTTTGTGAGGGGATTGCGCGCCTATGCGGGATTTAAACAAATAGGCGTGGAATATGAAAGAGACAAAAGAGCAGCCGGTGAAGTAAAGTACACCTTCAGAAAACTGCTGAAACTCGCATTAGACGGTTTGCTCGACTTTTCTACTTTCCCATTGAGAATAGCGACTTACCTGGGCTTCCTGATTGCGATTCCCTCATTTTTGGCAGGTGTTTTCTTTATTGTGCACCGAATAGTCGGTTTCAATGTATTGGGCTATTCACCATCCGACACCCCTGGACTGGCGTCACTTGCCGTAGGTGTATTTTTCCTTGGGGGTATAATGCTGATTATCCTGGGAGTTATCGGGGAGTACATTGGAAGAATTTACTTTGAAGTAAAAAAACGTCCTTTCTACATTATTGACGAAATCTATAATGACAAAGAGTAAGATCGTCAAATTTCTCTCCGGAAGCATCGGGATTCTTATTTCCATAGCCCTGGTCTGGTACATTGTAAAAAGTTATGACCTCAGGCAATCCTGGGAAATCATTACCTCCACTTCCCCGTGGCTATATTTCAGTATGGTACTGGTTTATCTTTCTACCTTTTATTTTCGCACATTGCGGTGGAAATTAATGCTGCTCAATATTTCAAAGCTCAATTTTGGATTGCTTATAAAAAGCATTGTCCTGGGCTTTGCAGGCAACAACCTGATTCCTGCAAGAGGTGGGGAATTGCTCAGAATGGAATATTTCAGTAAAAAAACCAAAATCGGACGTACAACTTCATTCGCATCGATTGTTTTGGAAAAAATACTGGACGCAAGCGTTTTGCTTTTCTTTTTGTTTTGCGCCAATCTTTTACTGGAAGCAAGGAACGAGGCAATTGCAAATACCATTAAACTGGCGTCATTGTTTGTATTGCCTGTTGTTTTAACCCTGGTGATACTAAGAATTAAAGGACATATTTTTATTCACCGGATCCAACAAAATGAACATAAAATATTTAAACTGTTGGGCAGTAAACTGGAAGAAGTTTACTCAGCGCTATTGTTCTTGAAATTTGACCGCAGAACCATTCAGGTAATTGTTTTGAGTTTAATGATCTGGCTGCTTGAGGGGCTTGTATTTATTATTGGCATTCAATCCATTGGAATTGATCAATTGGTTTTTCCTATTGGCATGATTGCTTTGTGTATCGTTAATTTTGGGATATTAATTCCTTCCTCACCGGGCTACATTGGAGTTTTTCAAGCTGCAATATTGATTGCCCTGGGCTCATTTGGTATATCTGAAACCGATAGCCTTGCAGCCGCAATTATCATCCACAGCAGCCAGTTTATCCCAATTACGCTTATTGGTTTGATGATATTTTTGTTTGAGTATTTTAGAAATCAACAAAGTATCATTAATAAAGCCACATAACTATTCCTGCGATTTCTTAATAACCGCGAATTTTTCACCGCTTTTTTCATCAGTAATAATCTCTTCTATTATTGGTTTAAGCTCATCGGGAATTGCTGTATTGGGGGCAATCATCAAATAGTCGATATTATGGGCTTTGATAAAGCGCGCCTGTGCAGCTCCAATTGAAATAAATTGGCCTCCTGCTTTTAGCTGATTGACAAAACGGGTAAAAGGGGCATTGGCCACTTCGCGGGCTACTGTAGTACGCGCCTGGGTTTTAAAGCTATCAACCGGTATTTCTACGGTAGTAAGTGAAATCTGTCTGACTTCACTCTTAATGGATTTAATATACACAGGTGGTTGATGATAGGGGATTGCAGCCCAGTAAGAATTCAATTTTTCGGGGTTGAGGATATGCGCAATTATTACATCTTCTTTTTTGTTCAATGCTTCCTCAATCTCTTTCAGATAATTTACAGAGCGACCCACAATTTTGAAGAAACTGAAAAATTCATTGTTCTTGCCAATGGTGGCATAATTGACCAATAACAAAACACCAAGCAATCCAATAAAAACTTTGTATGTATGCTGATTCAATTGTTTGAGTTTTTCAACAAACCAGGCTAGCAGAGCAAAAAGCAGGATATTTAAACTAATAATTGAAGGCAGGACATAGAATTGCACCGAATCCTTTAAAATATTGGTAAAACTCCAGGTTAAAAGGCCTATGGCATTAATCAATATGACCATTATTATAAGATATAGATAGTTGTGCGGTAATTTCAGTTGCTTGTGGAAGAACATTGCACAAAGCAGCAACACTATATGCAGGAAATATATAGACAGCATGATTACTACTGTTCCTCCAATTATGAGCAATGGGCGCAAGGGGTAATCTTTCAGCCCATTTAATATTTCATCCGGGCTGAATTCACGGATTGGTTTTTCTGGGGAAAATTGGGCAGTCAGAAAATAGAACAACACAATAAAACCGGCAAGCAAAACCGGTAAAAACACCATCAGCTGATGTTCCTTTGTTTTGAAAAAAGAAAACCGGTATCCAGCCATTCCCATCAAAAACAAAGCGCCAAAAACTGCCGGTAAATTGACCACGTTTGCAATGGGCAATGCCAGTAGTGGAATAAAAAAAAGCCTGTTGTTTTTAATCAGCATTATAAATGCAGGAAGAATCAACAGGGCTATCATCATGTTTTTGGTATTGTCGCCCACTCCAAAAACGAAAGTTGGTGTTTGGGGAAGAAACTCCCATAGAGGAATACCTGAAAAAAAGATAAAAAAAGGGGCGAGAAAGTGAATGGCTTTGATATTGGTAATGGCCCGGGAAAGGGCAATAAACCCCATTGCCAATATTGACCCGAGCAATGGAAACAATCCAGTAACCTGTGCCTCCACACTCAATACATCAAGTGTCTTGTAATAAAGACTTGCCAACCAAAGCTCTGTGTGGTGGTACAAGCCTGGACCGTATAAATTTGTGTTGATCACATCAATCATCGAATCCCTGGTCTCTACTCCATATTTAGTATAGGCTTCCAATACAATGCTGTAAAAATTGTAATCACCATGGGGGATATTGTTATACGGGATATTGTAATACAAACTGCCATTTAGCACAAACAATACCAGGGCTAAGAACTGTAGTGTTAACAGTGGTAGTATATGCCTCTTGCTGAAAGCAAATTGCTTTTCACCCATTGCTCCATAAACGTATTTATTCCTCAGCCACATGGCCAAAAGACCAAGCAGCACAAATCCCCATTGAATGCTAATCCCTTTTGTAACAACGACCGCATATACTACAATGATGGCCAGTATTCCCAAAAGGGTTTTGGCAAAGACATTTAAAAAGGCATCTTCTATATTTTTAAATCCACTGACATAATATACAATTGACCCCAATAAATAGGCCATTAGCAGTAATGCGCTTGTAAAAACAGGAACAGTATATGAAAAAAGCGCAAAAGGAATATCAGGCATTGATATAATATTCAGGTCTGTTGAGAAAGTAAATTATATAGATTCATTTTTGAGAAATCGCTGCATAAGAATCATCAACCACAAGCGATTGTAAAGATAAGTTTCTCCCTTAAAAAACCGTTGAACATATTGATGCACAGTAGAATAATTGAACACCGCTGCATCTTCTATGGCTTCTTTACTTAGGTATTCTTCAATCAAAAACCGCCATTCCCCTTGCAGCCACTCCACCAGGGGAATGCTAAAGCCCCATTTGGGGCGTTCAAACAAGGCTTTGGGCACAAGCTCATAAAGCACTTCCTTCAGTAAATATTTAGTAATTCCTTTTTGCTTCCGCAGGTCTTCACTCAAATTCAACGCAAAGGCGATCAACCTGTGATCAATCAAAGGCACCCGAACTTCAAGGGAATGCAACATGCTTGCCCGGTCCACTTTCACCAGCAGATCATCCTGCAAATAGTATTTCATATCAAAAAGGGATTGCTGTTCGGGGAAACTTAATGCCCTGCCAGGGGTAATGATTTCCTCATTAATAGAAAAACCACTTTTATAATCAGGGCTCAACAGTGCGGTGATTTCCTTTTCAGAAAACAAATATTGTTCCTGGGAAAAAATATGGGATTTAAGGCGTTTTTCGCTTTGATAATCAAATAAGCCTGCTGCTCTTTTAAATCGGCTATTGCCACGCTTTAACAGCTCATGTGCCGGTTTTTTTAAAATTTTTGAGAGCGGGTGGCTGAGCCGTTTGCCCCATTCATAGCTTCCATAACCGAGGTAACTTTCATCTCCCCCATCTCCCGATAAAATGACTTTTACATGCTCACGGGCAAATTTCGATACCAGCATGGTGGGAAATGCAGAACTGTCGGAAAAAGGCTCATCATAGGCTTCAAATACTTTGTCCAGACGCTCCAGGGCATCTGCATAGGAGAGTATTTTTTCATGGTGATTGGTTCCCAGTTGTTTGGCCACTTTAGCTGCATAATTGGCCTCATTGAATTTACCTTCCTTAAAACCAATGGAAAAAGTATTTACGGGTTTGTCCGAAAGTTTTTGTGCTATAGCGGTTACCAAACTTGAATCAATACCGCCACTCAAAAAGGTGCCCAATGGCACATCACTCACCATCCGGTATTCTACTGCACTGAACAAGAGTTCCCGCAATTGCTTTTTGGCCGCATCCACATTTGAAATCACCTCACTTTTGACCTGTTCTTCCAGTTTCCAGTAAGTTTTAATTTCAAATTGATTTTTACCTACTACTGCATAGGCACCCGAAGGGAATTTTTGAATATTTTGATAAATACTCAAAGGAGCCGGAATATAGCCCATGTAAAGGAAATCATTGATGGCCTGTTTATTGATTCCGCCTTTTTCAAGGGAAGCTATTTGTTTTAAAGATTTGAGTTCGGAAGCAAATAAAAAATCATTGTCATGGCGATAAAAATACAAGGGCTTAATGCCCATGCGGTCGCGATAAACATAAAGCAATTCATCCCTTTTATCATAAATAGCAAAGGCAAACATGCCATTCAGTTTTTCAACAAAACCCGGGCCCCATTTTACAAAGGATTCCAGCAACACCTCTGTATCGGAATGGGTTTTCAAACCGGTATCTAATGCTTTGGACAGTTCCCTGTAATTGTAAATTTCACCATTGAAGACCATCACATACCTGCCACAGCGGGAGTGCATGGGCTGATTGGCATTGTCTGACAAGTCGATAATACTCAGCCTTCTGTGTCCCAGCCCGATAGTATTGTCGTAATAATAACCCGAAGCATCCGGTCCCCGGTGTACAAGGCAGTCGGTCATGCTTTCCAAATCGGGTTTGGAAAAATGCCTGTCAAAACTTAAAAAACCACTTATGCCGCACATTTGAATAATACTTAACTCACGGAAAAAGGATGTTGTGCAGGAGCCAATTTTGCAAAAGGGTGATAATCGCCTTTCAGGCCAACGGGTTTCATGCTCCTGATTTGTTGTACGATTTCGATGGATTTCCGGGCCTCAGCTATTCTGTAACCATTTCCTTTTAGAATATGCTCATAACTCAGGGTATGCAGGTCGGTGAATCCGCTGCTGAATTCGATCTCCTCATCCTCCAGTTTCATAGAACGATAGGTTCTTTTGTCGGTTTTTTTCACTTCATCAGGCAAAGTATCGGCATTGATGCTTAAAAACCAGCGCACCCTGGCTTTCTCAAATTCCAGGTAACCGGCAGCGCGGTCGTGGCTGTGCACATGTACCGTATTTTCCTGTATGTTTCCAAAAATCCAGGACAGCATATCAAAGAAATGCACTCCAATATTGGTGGCAATTCCCCCGGATTTTTGCAAATTCCCTTTCCAGGAAGTATAGTACCAATTGCCCCTGGAAGTGATGTAAGTCAGGTCAAAATCCAGTTTTTTATCATTGCTGAGCTTTGCCACCTTTTGCTTCAAATCAATAATGGCAGGATGTAACCTGAGTTGCAGGATATTATAGATATTTTTCCCGCTTTCCTGCTCTAAAGTTTCAAGGGCATCAATGTTCCAGGGATTGAGCACCAGGGGCTTTTCGCAAATTACATCTGCATCATTTCGCAGGCCAAAACGAATATGTGAATCGTGCAGGTAATTGGGAGAACAAATGCTCACATAGTCTATTTTAGAACCTTTTCTTCTCAGCTTATCGATGTGCCGGTCGAAGCGCTCAAACTCCGTGAAGAAATCCGCCTGTGGAAAATAGGAATCAATAATCCCCACACTGTCAAAAGGATCAAGGGCGGCAACTAAGTTGTTATTGGTTTCTTTTATGGCTTTCATATGCCGGGGGGCAATGTATCCGGCTGCCCCGATTAAAGCGAAATTTTTCATGATTGATCGTTCGGTTTATTAAAGTGTTTTGTTTTTAAAAAATATACTGAAAGCGTTTATTTTTATCTATACTGCTTGCTCTGAACCGAATTGCAAGGTAATCAAATTATCAGAATCAGGGTTACTGTCTATTTGTGTACTTCAGTGTTTGGAAATTGAAAATCACTATTTTTGAAGCTCTGATTTAAGCATTTGGGATATTAAAACCTGAGTTCGGAAATTATTTAGTGCTCAGGACTAAAGGGTTCTGCCTTTTAACATTATATTGCTTTAAATTAAAAACCATACTGGTGTCATGTCAAGCACTAAATAACGGTCTGTCGGCTATAATACCTCTGCAAACCTACCCGAACCCCGCCTAACGTCAGTCGGGCAGATGGGACAGGCGGGAAGCCGTCTGACCGTTCGGGTTAAACCGTCAAAGTATGTTTGACTCTACACTAGTATAAACAAATTTTTATACGTGAAAAAAGTACTCTTGATCACTTATTTTTTTCCCCCTGGAAATTTTGCAGGCAGTTACAGGATGAAAGCCTGGGCGGAGCATTTGCACAAATTTGGATACTACCCGATAGTGGTAACCCGGCATTGGGCCGATAATGAAACAGATTTTACAGCTATAAGTAATGAAAAGGAAACGACAGAAAAAATACATGAAAACTATACAGTTTACAGGCTTCCCTATTACGGAACCTTTCGGGACAGATTGATCAAAAAATACGGTGACAAAGCTAGATTTATCGGTAAAATATTTTCTTTTTTTCAGTTGATTGCCCAAAATTATTTTCTTCGCAGCATACCTTTTGTGAATTTATATGATTTTGCGCGAAATTATTTAATAAAGAATCCTGATATCAAAATTGTATTGACAAGTGGGCGGCTTTTCCATCAGTTTCAGTTCTGTTATTTGCTAAAAAAAGAATTTCCGCGTATTGAATGGGTTGCCGATTATCGGGATCCATGGAATACCAATACCAATAACAAACAAAATTTAAGAAGAAGGTTTTTTGAAAATATTGAAAGGAAATTTGAAAAAAAATGGACAAGTTCTTGTGCGTTTTTCACCAGCTGTTCAGAAGGATTTGTTAAAAGCATAAAGCAACTGGTCAATAAAGAAGGCTATGTAATCACCAATGGTTTTGAAAAATTGATTGACACAACTAATAATATCCCTAATAATAAACTTACCATCGCATATATTGGCAACTTATATCCGACACAAAAAATTGAAGTTTTTTTAAGCGGCTACAAAAAATTTTTGAGGCAAAACCCCAAAGCCAATATTATTCTCGACTTTTGGGGAATTAGTGTGAATATCGGACAAAAAGCAAGAATTGCTAAGAACTTAAAGGGTTTTAAAAGTTTTTATAATATTAAGCCCTGGGTAAAAAAAGAAACCATGATGGTGCAAGTCAGAAACGCTGATTGTTTTTTAATTTGTGGTATTCCCGAACGAAAAGGCACACATTCTGCAAAGTTTTTTGATTATCTGTCTTTAAAAAAACCAATTATTTTATCCCCTTCTGACAGGGATGTTTTGGAAACAACAATTTCAGAAACCAATACAGGTTTTATTTTAGATAATACTGAAGCGGTTTTTGACTGCATAAATTTCTGCTATAAAGAATGGCTCACTTCAGGCAAGATTACCTATCAGGGTAATGAAAGTAAAATCATGGAATACACTTATGAGAATCAGGTAAGTAGATTGGGGGAATTACTTTCAAAGCTAAACAAATAGAATCTGAAACTCCGGATGAATAAGCATGACTATAATATTGTTCCTTTTGAAAAAAAACACCTGCACAAGCTTGCAAAGCTGATGAAAATTCTTTGGGGCAAAATGGAACAAGAGGAGATTGTTCAATTGCTTGAATGGCGCTACCTACAAACGCCCATTCAACATATTCCGCACAGCTTTGTTTTGGTTAAAAATGATGAAGTACTTGCTTTCAGAGGCTGGTTTATTTTGAAGTTGACACACTGCGATCAAATATTCTATACTGCAAGCCTGGCCGATGCGGTTGTGCATCCATCAGAAAGACGAAAAGGTTGGTTCGAAAAAATGACAAAATTTTCATTAGGGCAAATACAAAAATGCAAAAGTGTACCATTTACAACTGCAATCAGCTCAAATGAAAAAAGTATTCCCGGCTATTTAAAAATTGGATACAGGGTATTATTTGAAATTAATGAATCATACAACATTAGGCCTTTTTCATTTTTATTCACACAGAAAGTTCACTTCAACAAGGATAAGGAAATATATACTAATAATGTACTGATAACCGAGGTCCCGCAACTGCAAATTATGGAATTCTTGTTTGAGGAGCGGATTAAAAATAACAGAGGGGCATTGCAGGTCAAATGGGATAGTGGATATTTGGATTGGCGGTTTAAGAGACCAGATAGTAAATATGTGTTCTCATATCTTTGTAATGAAGATGCAACAATTGGGTTTTTAATCTTCAAGTCATGGGGCAATGACAGGTACTCTTTGGTTGAATTTGTAGCGGATACTTCACAAGATTTTTATAAGATATTAAATGCTTTTGTTAAAGTGATGAAACCTAAAATTATTTCCTGTTGGGAGCATGCTTTAAAAAAACAAAACATCAATAATCGCTTTTTCGATGGGTTTTATTCCATTCCAAAGTGTTTTAATTTCAAAAAGAAAAGTACTTCACACCCGCTCCTCTATATGCCAAACTCAAATATTGAAAATTTATCTAAAAGTAGCGAATCCGACCTTTCTGATCCAAGAATCTGGCAAATCAATGAATTGTATTCTGACAGCATTTGATTTACCTAGCAATCATTGAATGAAATCCGGCTATTTTAAATAAATTTTCAGATATACTGGCATAAAAAGGCTCAATTCTATTTACAATATAAGGTTTGTCTTCAGGGAGGTTCTCAATTGCTTTTTCCCCGGTCAATTGAATGTATTCGTAGCCGGCATCAATCACTGTTTGCAAACTTCTTTTATTATACAAACCATTGGGAAAAGCAAACCGATCAACTTCACAATTCAGCTTGTTTTCTATTATTTTTTTAGTTTCTATTATTTCCCTTTTTAAGATTTCTTCTGAATGGTTTTGGGATAAATTTATATGGGTTTTTGTATGGGAGCCCGGAATAACCAATCCTGTGTCGGTTAATTTTTTTATTTCATCCCATTTAAGCATAGGGGTATATTTATAATCACCCTTTAGTTGACGTTCCCAAACATCAATTTGATCTTGGATTTCTGCTAATTTAAAAGTGGATAAGTGCCTGAATATATCCAAAGCTATTTGTCCTTCATTTCTGTCTGATTCAAGTTTTGGCAATTCCAAGCCCATTAGTTCAGGTTGAAGATTATTGATTGCAAAAGCCTCAACCAAACAATTGATTTTTTGGGTCCAATTAGGCAGTCCTGTTTCCGCACAATCTGTTATTACATTCATAGTAACAGGGACATTTAAATGTTCCAAAACCGGAAAAGCATATTCAGCAAAATCTGAAAAACCATCGTCAAAAGTTATAATAGCCAAAGGTTTTTTACTTTTAAAATTGTGCCCTAATTCAGTAAAGTCAATTATTTTAAATCTGTCATTGACAAAATCCATTATTCCTGAAAAAACATCGGGATTTAGAGGTGAGTAAGCGGGGCTATATTCTATTGAAACACGATGAAAATACAATACATAGAGCCTGTGTTTTTGCAAATAAAAAACAGTATTTAATAACCCTGCTCTTTGCGCTATTTGAAATAAATACGCCCTCATTCAATAATCATTAAATTTTTCTGAAAAAAACAGCGGATTATATTTTGTGTATTATTAGCGTATCAAAAACCAATATTTTTTCTTCCCCAGCGTTTTTTGGGTTTCAGGTGATAGCTGATCAGTATTTCATGTGCATTTCCCATTTGGATCCGTGTCTCATTAATGGCCTGATCAAAGGCATAACCAATTTGAACGCGCTCTTTTATCATAAAGCCAATCTCCGCCACCATGGTCTTGCTGCTTCGATAGGCCGCACCTACCCAGAAAATTTTCTTGTAATTGAACCTCAGGTGTCCATCAATCTGAAAGGGCGCTCCATTTACATATTTAAACCACACCATAGGCTCAATGAAAAACTTGTGATGTGCCTTTGATTCAACCAAAGGAATGCTTCCGCCCATTACGATATAGTGGTGCAATTCCCTTTGCATGATGCTTTCGCCCATCGGATCGGAAAAGCTGATATTAAAAGGCACCAATTGCGGAACCGAATAACCCAGGTAAAACTCATCAAAGTAATAATAAAGTCCTACCCCAAAATTGGGCATAAAAGCAGACTGGTTGCTGTTCATCAAAGCCTGGTCATTGGACTGCTCCATTTGTATGTCCGAAGCATTCAGGCGGTACTGGTACACCGCTCCCGAAATACCAAAAGAAAGCCTACTCCGCCTGATAAATTCCGGCCACCTGAAAGGATTGATCTTTGCAAAACTAATTTGGTAATTGTAAGAAATATTAATTCCCATAAAGGAGGTTGGCCCTGTTTTATCATAAATGATCTGTCCCCCCAGACCCATACTGTAACGCGGGATGGGACTGCGGTAATTGGCACTCATGGTGCGGGGATTGCCTTCCACTTGTGTCCACTGCTCCCTATAGGTTATGGAGCCAATTGCATGATCCTCTGATCCCGCTATGGCGGGGTTCAGCACAAAACTGTTGTCCCGGTACAAACTAAAAATGGGCAATTGCTGCGCCATTAAAGCCTCAGCCGAGAAAAATATACATAGTGCAAAAATGACTTTCTTCATAATTGAGCCTATTTAATAATGGTTACGTTTCCACTGACCACTTCATCAATATTGTTCAGCCGGATAAAGTAATAGTATGTTGCTGCCGGCAATTCCTTGCCGTTGTAGGTGCCACCCCAGTCGTTGTTGTAGGGCTTCGCCTGGAACACCTCATCGCCCCAGCGATTGAGAATGATCACCTCATTGTCCGGGAAAAATTCCAGGTCGCGAATTACCCAGGTATCGTTTACGCCATCCGCATTTGGCGTAATACCATTCGGAATGAAAATATTCACATCGTCTTTCACATTGATCACGATGGAAGCCGTATCAATACAACCGGTTTCAATATCAGTGGCAATCACAAAATAATTCTCAGAACGCTCGGGACTTGCCACCGGATTGAAACAATCATAGCAATCCAGCGAAGTGCCTTCGGGGAACCAACCTAAATTCAGGTCTTCCCGGTCGTTCAATACAATGACTTCCAATTGTACTTCATCACCTTCAAAAATGGTTTGCGGAGATTCGGGTTCCAAATCTATTTCCGGTGCATCAATCTCATTAATTGTAAATTCAAGTGTGGTATCACATCCATTGGCATCCACTAAAGAGACTGTATACTGACCAGTCGTCAATGAATCCGCAGTCGCTTCATTTAATTCTGAGTCATGGCTCCAATTATAGGTAAACGGTTGGGTGCCGCCAATAAAATTCAGGGCAATCCTGCCATCATCATTTCCACAATAAACATCCTTAACCTGTGCACCCAGGAAGTCGGGGCTATTGATGTCATTCACCTGAATGTTCAATACCGTATCACAGGTACTTGCATCACTGATGGTCACCGGGTATGTTCCTGCAAAAAGCTGCGTTGCAGTATTGCCGTTCAAAGTGCTATCATGCGCCCATGCAAAAGTCAATGGCGGATCATCCGTACTGACATCAATGGATATCGCTCCATTGTCGTCCATACAGGTACTTGATGTTACATCTATTGCATTTACCTGTGGACCCGGTCGCTCTACTATAGTTGCAGAAACGCTATCCGTACATCCATTGGCGTCTTCGATCAGCGCAAAATATTGGCCTGTTCCCAAATCCGCAATTGAATTACTTGTGTCTGTTACATTTAAAGTAGTGCTAATCACCACAAAGCTTCCATCTGTCCAGAAATAGGAAAATGGTGCTGTACCTCCGCTTGAGCTTACGGTCAATCCACCGGTTTCCCCACCATTACAATGGGTATTGCTGTCCACTTGTATGGTCAAAAGCAATTCATCCGGTTCGGTGATTAAAACGGAGTCCATGCTTTCACAAGCATTGTCATCCGTCACCGTAACTGCATATGTTCCTGCACAAAGCCCATCTGCAATGGAATCCGTTGCTCCATTTGACCATTCAAAACTGTATGGCAAGGTGCCCCCTGTAACTCCAGCTACGGCTTCACCATCACAGGATTCAAAACAAGTCAGGTTACTGGAATCAATTATGCCCAACTGTAAAAGTGCAGGTTCAATGATTTCAACGCTGATAATGGTATCGCAGCCATTGGCATCGCTCACTACCACATCGTAAACGCCTGCACACAATCCTGAAATAACAGAGCCGGTATCCCCATTGCTCCAGTTATAGGTATAGGGTGCAGTACCCCCGGAAGCACTTACAGTAGCTGATCCATCACATTCTCCGTTACAGCTTACATGGGTGGTATCAGAAATGCTGGCTGTAAGAATTGTTGGTTCGGTGATGTTTACACTTACGGTTGTATCACAGCCATTGTTATCTGTAATCGTTACATCGTATGCTCCAGCACAAAGTCCTGTGGCTATTGAATCTGTTTGTCCATCGCTCCAGACGAAGGTATAAGGCGAAGTCCCACCTGTTGGTGTTACCGTAGCAGAGCCATCGCATACACCATTGCAGCTTACCATTGTAGTATCACTGATTAAAGCGGTCAATACAGGAGGCTCGGTGATTGTAACACTGATAACCGTATCGCAGGCATTTGCATCACTTATGGTTACATCATAGCTTCCGGCACAAAGTCCTGTGGCTATGGAGTCTGTTTGTCCATCACTCCAGGCGAAAGTGTATGGAGGGGTACCGCCCGTTGGAGTGGCAGTAGCTGAACCATCACAAAGTCCGCCACAACTGATCATTACTGTATCAGAAATGCTTGCTGTTAATAAAGGCGGTTCTATGATGTCAACATTGATAATGGTATCGCAGCCGTTGGCATCGCTTACTGTCACATCATATGTTCCAGCACATAGGCTTGTGGCTATGGAATCCGTTTGTCCGTCACTCCAGGCAAAAGTATATGGTGCAGTGCCTCCGGAAGGTGTCACCGTTGCCTCTCCAATACATTCCCCGTTGCAGACAAGGTGCAAAGTATCCGTTATACTTGCTGTCAATACAGCAGGTTCTGTAATCGTTACATTGATTATCGTATCGCAAAGATTGGCATCACTAACTGTAACGCTGAAATTACCAACGCATAGTCCTGTAGCTATGGAATCCGTTTGCCCATCACTCCAAATATAGCTATAAGGACCTGTTCCTCCGGCAGGTGTAACTGTGGCTGAAGCATCACATTCCCCATTGCAAGAAACCATTGTGGTGTCCGTGATACTTGCCGATAAAACAGCAGGTTCTGTAATCGTTACATTGATCACGGTATCACAAAGATTGGCATCACTTACCGTTACATCATAGGCTCCGGCACAAAGACCCGTGGCTATAGAGTCCGTTTGTCCATCGCTCCAGGCAAAAGTGTATGGAGGTGTGCCGCCTGTTGGTGTTACCGTGGCTTCGCCATCGCATGCACCATTACAACTGACCATTGTTGTATCACTGATTGATGCTGTCAAAACAGGGGGTTCGGTAATGGTAATGCTCAGTACCGTATCACAGCTATTGGCATCGCTTACCGTTACATCATATGTTCCGGCACAAAGTCCCGTAGCTATGGAGTCGGTCTGTCCATCGCTCCAGG